>NZ_JTLA01000146.1:0-44209 GCF_000799055.1 Ensifer sp. ZNC0028 | reverse complement strand
GCGAGGTCGTCGAGGATGCGGACGGACTGGTAACCGTCGGCGGACAGCCGCTCCGGCTCTCGCTCGGCAAAAAGCGCCATGTGGTGGTGAAGTAGGCCAGCCGGCGGCGGCGGCCGCGCCGCCGCCGCCCGTTCAGGGGCCCGTCACAGGATTTCAGCCGCGCCTTCGGCGCGAAGGCGGTTGCGGCCAGCGTTGCGGGTGCCGTTTTCCGCCGTGCGGACGCACGGCTGCTGGATCCCTGTGACGCGCACAGGGATGAGGCTGGAGAGGGGCTGTATCCGGCAAGAACCAGGCTCCCACGAGCCCTGTCCAACAAGCGGGCGTCGCATCGTCCCTCCCGCCATGCAGACGCATGGCTGCTGGATCCCTGTGACAAGCACAGGGATGAGGCTGCAGAGGGGCTGTATCCGGCCAGAACCGGACTCCCTCATCCGCGGGGCTGGAACTTGAGACGGAGCGGCGGCGAGATGGCAACCCCGAGAACGTCGAATAACGTCCCCTGGGTCGCCGCGTCCAATGCTCTCCACAACGACACCACCACCCTCATCCGCGGGGCTGGGACCTGAGACAGAGCGGCGGCGAGATTGCAGCTGCGAGAAGTCGGGCAACGTCCCCCGTGTCGGCGCGTACTATGGTCTTCGCAAACACCACAACGACACCACCGCCCTCATTCCTGTGCTTGTCACAGGAATCCAGCCGCGCCGCGTCTGCGGCGCAAAGGAGATCTGCACTCAAGTGCAAGCGCACGAGCGCAGTCGCGCATTTATCCGCCACGCGTATCCGCCGCTGGAAGCAGGGATGAGTAGCGACAGGCTGTGGCTGCCAAGATCGTGGCTGCAATGGTGCGAAATGCCGGCCAAAAGGCTGCAGCGGCCTGCATCGTGGCTTCAACGCCGAGAGAGAGTGTGATGCGCTCGATGGCCACGCTGACGTCGCGGCGGTCAGCCCGCCGCAACCGCCCTCGCCTCGACCTGTCGTGCGTCCTCGCCGAACCTCTCGCCCCATTGGCAGAGGGCCTCCGCAGCGACGTTCAGGGCAGCGCCGCGTTCGGTCAGCGAATAGACCACCTTCGGCGGGATTTCCGCATAGGTGGTGCGGGCAACCAGGCCGTCGGCCTCGAGTTCGCGCAACTGCTGCGCCAGCATCTTTTCGCTGATTTCAGGGATCGCCTGGCGCAGCCGGCCGAAGCGGCGGGCCGCCTTGCCGAGTTCGCAGAGAATATCGACCTTCCACTTGCCCTCGATCGCACGCAGCGCGGTCATGAAACCGCAGTTTTCCATCGCATCCGTCACGTCTTCCTCCCTTACGCCGGGGTAAGCACTTACCCGCGGGTGCGTATTGCGACCCGGTTGTCCCACCTTACGTCTCAGCCGCGACGACAATCCCGTCGTGTCGAACAATCGAAGCGGGATGCGCAGCAGCGCCGACCCGCGCCATGGATATGGAGACTGGACATGCAACCTGCAATCAGTGTTTTGGGAATGGGGCGAATGGGATCGGCACTGGCGCATGCGCTGCTGAAGGCCGGACACCCGACGACGGTATGGAACCGCACGCCGGCAAAGGCGGCGCCGCTCGCCGCTGCCGGAGCCGAGGTGGCGGCCAGTGTCCGCAACGCCGTTGCCGCGTCCGACATCGTCATCGTCAATGTCAGCGACTACCTGGCGACGCAAAGCCTGCTGCGCGACCCCGACGTCACTGGCGCCCTCAAGGGCAAGCTGATCATCGAGCTGACCTCCGGCACGCCAGACGGCGCCCGCGAGGTGCAGGATTGGGCCGGGCGACATGGCATCCGCCACCTCGACGGCGCAATCCTGGCAACGCCCGACTTCATCGGCACCGAAGCGGGCACCCTGCTCATCTCCGGCCCGACCGCAGCGTTTGAGGAAAGCCGCGCGGTGCTCGGCGCGCTCGGCGGCAATGTGCAGCATATCGGCGCTGATCCGGGCCTTGCCAACGCGCTCGACAGCGCGGTGCTCGCCCTGATGTGGGGGGCGCTGTTCGGTGCGCTGCAATCGATCGCCGTCTGCCGCGCCGAGGCGATCGATCTCGAAACGCTTGGCAAACAATGGTCGGCGACGGCGCCTGTCATCGATGGCCTCGTCGCCGACCTGATCAAGCGCAGCGCCGCCGGGCGCTATACGGCCGACGACGACACGCTTTCCTCGGTCTCGCCGCACTATGGCGCCTTCCACCATCTGGTCGAGCTGATGGCCACCCGCGGCATCGACCGGACGATCACCGACGGCTACGAGGCGATCTTCCGCCGTGCCATCGACGCCGGCCACCTGCACGACGATTTTGCATCGTTGTCGCTGTTCATGGGGCGTCCGTAAGGCGTAGGTGACGGGGCGCGCGCGCCGTCAGCTGTGCCGCCCCGCGCCACAATCTTTCAGATTTGCGCTTTAAGCCGTTGGTCCACCGCCGCGTTTCGCGCCTGCCGCCCCCTTGCGCCACGTGCGGCGGTGGGCACTCATTTCGCGGCCTCCGCACCGCCCCCTTCGCCTGCCGGCTTGAGCACTCCGACCAAGGTCTTGCCGTCGGTGAAGTAAGGATCGCCGCCGCCGTTGCGGCCCGATGTGGTGGCGCCGATGCCGGGGATCTCATAGGTCGACGCTACCTGCCCGGCCTTGTCGAGGTCGCCGATGACCAGATTGCGTTCGGCATCGAGATTGGGGCCGATGTGGTGGGTAATCTGGCCGGTATCGTGGCTGAGGCCGACACCGCGGTCGAAGCTGGCCGAACCGAGCCAAAGTGGGCCGTTGCCCTCCACAGGCTTGGTCGTCTGCCAGATGCGCACATGGTTGCGCTGGTCGGCGCTGTGGCCGACCGGCTTCTCGAAGGCCAGGTCCTGCTTGCGCCCCTCATAAAACAGCGGGCTGACGGGCGCGTCGAGATCTGGCCGGTCGAGCACGACGCTGAGGCCGATATCGACCGAGGACCTGAGCGTCACCTTGTCGGCAGCGTCCCATCCGGCCGCGACGAAGGCGCGGATAATCTGCTCCTTGGAGCCGACCAGCCCGACATTGATCGGGTCGCCGGGAATGCCCTGCTCCGTGGACGTGACCATCGGATTGAGCGGAACCCTGCGCCTGGAGTCATGGAAGACCCAGAGTTCCGGAACGAGAAAATAGCTGACCGCGAGATAGGCGGCGAGCATGGTCGCCAGAAGGAGAACGGCTGCACGCATGTGTGAGCGGCGGCTCATGCCACTCTCCTTCGCTCCAGACGATGGCAGAGGTCCCGGCTATCGGGGACAGACGGAGACTATGGCACCGATAGAGGCGACTGCACAGCGGTGCCAAAAAGGCGAACGCTGGCGACATCAAGACCGGCGATCGCGCCGGCCGATAGCCAGGTCTCCGGATCACGGTTGTCGACGTCGTCCCGGCGCGTTTACCAACGGAAGAGTCGAGATGGCGTCGCCTACTCCGCCGCGTGCGCCTTCACCTCCAGCGCCTCAAGTTCATAAGAGTAACCTTCCAGCATTTCATAGGCCTGCTCGATCGTCTTGATCTGCTCGTCGGTGTTCTTGATCGCCTCGGCGATCGAGCGCGAGCGGGCGCGCAGCATCGAGCCGAGCACGTCGGTCTCCGGCCGGCGGCCGAGGCGGTCGAGGTGCTTGCGCACGCGGGCGCGGTGGCGTTCGAGCTCGAGGATGTGGAAGCGGCTCTTGACGATATCGTCCGAAAGCTTGCGCCGCATGGCGGCGACGGGATCGAAGCTGCCGGGCTCGCGCTCGTCGAGGATGAACTCGTTGACCAGCGTTTCCAGCATCATCAAGCCCTTGAGATCGCGTGCGTCTGCCAGCTGCGGATCGTAGCCGGTGTCGTCATAGACCTTGCGACGGACAGGATCCTTGAGCAGCTCATAGGCCACCTGCAGCCGAGCAAACTGTTCGGGATCGCCGCCGGAATCCGGATGCGCGGATTTCGCCGCCTTGCGATAGGCGTTGCGGATTGCCTGATTGTCGGCGTCGCGTTCCAGTCCAAGCAGTTCGTAAGGGTCGATCACGCTGTCCCTCTCCGTATGTCACTCCCACCGCCGGCCAAAGCCGTCGGCGCATTCTTCAGGCACGTCACGCCATCCCGCTTTGCGCGGCCGGCAGGGCATCGCTAAGCCATTGCCGGCCAAGACGGAACCAACCTTCGGTAAAACCTGCGCGTTATCCTGGGGATGCGCAAGTCTTATAGCGAGGTGCAAGCCCACCAACGGCAGTCCACCCCAAGACGCGAACGCCCGTTGGCGGCGCGCACGTTCGGTCGCGGTCGGGACGAAATTGTGTCCGCAAACCGGCCGTCCCCGATTTTTCTCCCGGCCCGGAAAGCGACGATCGAGAACCGGCCAAAGCCCTGCAAAGACAGAGGCCGGACGGCTTCCCGCGGCGCACAAGGCGCTTGCCTTTTTCTACAAATCCTGTCACTTCTTCCGCCGTTCGGGCGATTTCTATCCCGGAGACTGGACTTTCAACTGCGCCCGGCCTTGTGTCGGGACTGCCGGCAGCGGCACCGTAGACGTCTTTTCCCCGATATCGTGACCACTCGACGCCTTTCCGCTTGCAAGCGGAAGACGAGATGCCCACATCCCCCAGGGGGCGCGGGCAACGCAAATTGACTGAAGGAAAAGGACTTCTTCCATGGCCACCAAGGGCATCGTAAAATTCTTCAACCAGGACAAGGGCTTCGGCTTCATCACGCCGGATGGCGGCGCGAAGGACGTGTTCGTACACATCTCCGCCGTTCAGGCCGCTGGCCTCGCTACCCTCAAGGATGGCCAGCAGGTCACCTTCGACACCGAGCCGGATCGCATGGGCAAGGGCCCGAAGGCCGTCAACATCCAGGCTGCCTAAGCCGGATCGTCCAGTCGGACATTCATTTGGAAACGGCGCTCCGCAAGGGGCGCCGTTTTCATTTGGGGAGTTCCCCGCCGACGCCAGCTTCCCGGCCGAGCTGCCTGCAACGGCATACCCGGTTACGGTTGCGGCCATTCGCAGCTGCCGGTTCTCGCGCGCTCCGGAAACAGCTCGTCATAGGCCGGGCACCAGATGCCGAGGGCCGCGACTTCGATTTCGCCCGCTTCCTCGAAGTAATCCTCGATCGCAACGCCCGCGCAGCGGATCGGCACATCGCCAAGTCTCACGGTGAAGTCGCTGTTCTCATTGGCCATGTCACGATGATATGCGCCGGTTGGAAAAAACTCTCCGTAGGCGACAGCCATTGATCGGTCGCCATGCTCGAACACCGTGTGTCCGACAAGCTGATCGCCAAGGTAGACTTCAAACCGTCGCATTCGTAACACCTTAAACAGAACGACAAACAACTACGGGAGTGGTGCCCGTTCCGCGGGGCGGTCGCGGCGCAGTCGTTGGCCTACCCTACTCCGCCGCCTGCTTTGCCGCCGTCGCCTCGAACACCGCCTCGAACGCCGCGTGGATCACGTCCGGACCCGCGCCCTGGCGGGTCGCATCGGAAGACAGGATCTGGCGATAGCGTCGAGCGCCCGCCCAGCCCTGGAACAGGCCGACCATGTGACGCGTCACATGGATCAGGCGCCCGCCGCTGGCGATATGCGCAGCGGCGTAGTCCGCCATGGCGTCACGGACGCCGGCCCAGAAATCGAGATCGAGGCGATGGCCGCGCTCCGAGAAGGTGGCGCCGTTTTCAACGATGGGCTCCGCCCCGGTCAGCGGATGCGGGAAATGGCGATCCGCCGCCGTCAGCATGGCACTGTCGTGATAGGCGGCGCGGCCAAGCATGACGCCGTCCAAATGCTGAAGCTGTTCAAGCGCCTGATCAAGGGTCTGAAGACCACCGTTGATACCGATGAAAATATTGGGGTTTTCCTGCTTCAAACGATGCACGAGACCATAATCGAGTGGCGGGATCTCGCGGTTCTCCCTGGGGCTCAGGCCCTGCAACCAAGCCTTGCGGGCATGCACCCAGACGGCATCCGTGCCGGCATCGACCACCTGCGCCACGAGCGTGCGCAGCGCCACTTCCGGATCCTGGTCGTCGACGCCGATCCGGCACTTGACCGTGACCGGGATTTTTACCGCCGCCTTCATCGCCGCAACGCAGGCAGCCACCGTCGCCGGCTCCTGCATCAGGCAGGCGCCAAACGTGCCGGATTGCACCCGATCCGACGGGCAGCCGACATTCATGTTGATCTCGTCGTAGCCGAAGGCTTCGGCGATCCGTGCCGCCTCCGCCATCTTCGCCGGATCATTGCCGCCGAGCTGCAGCGCGACGGGATGCTCCGATCCGTCAAAGCCGAGCAGCCTCTGCCGGTCCCCCCGCAGGATCGCCTCAGCGACGATCATCTCCGTATAGAGCAGCGCATGCCGCGACAGCTGCCGCGCGAAAAAGCGATAATGCCTGTCCGTCCAGTCGATCATGGGTGCAACGGCAAAGACAGGTCCCCTGAAGTACCTGCACCCACCCACGCTCTCAACCGTTTGCGCTGTCTTCATCATCTCTTGTCAGCTCTTGCTTGAGCCCTGCTCTGACCGCCGTCGCTGGGCGATTGCTACATTGTAGCAAGTGGTCCGGGGCTTGTCGTAAATCCATGGGCAGCATCGTCAGGCCAATGCGCCCCAATGGGCCGGGGTCATATACCGCGTGGATCCGCAGAATGCGAGAGGGCAAACAGTCCAAGGTTAGAAGACGTGGCAGACCGGACAGAGTTGAAGGCCCCGACCGCTCTCACCAGCGTGCTCGACTGACATCTGAGGCCGAGCGGTCTTGTCGGGCGCACCAAGGCGCAGACGCGAGAATGACGGCAGGCTCGAACGTCTCTAACTCGTTTACAAACCACAATTTTTGTTTAGTTAGAGCTGACCGTCGCAATGAGGGATTGATGTCGAATATTGTCAACACAGTTTGGATCGGCAAGCAGCTCGGCCCTGTTCATGCCGCTTGTTTGCGATCCTTTTTACGCAATGGTTATGATGTGGTGCTGCATTCGTTTGGAATGCCAGAAGATGCACCTGTAGGCGTAAGATTATTTGATGCAAGCAAGCTGATGGCTTTGCAGGAGGTCGACGTTTTTCGAAAAGCCAAGATGTTGGCTCTTGCGTCGGACATCTATCGCTATCGCATTCAACGCGAGGGTATGGGGCTCTATGCCGACTGCGATGTGTATTGCCTGAAGCCCCTGGACGAAGATGATTACATTTTCGGATGGGAAAGCTCCAAGTTGATCGGCAGCGCCGTTCTGAAGATTCCGCCTCAAAGCCGCTTGCTACAAGAGCTTCTGGAGGCAGCCGAGGACCTTCATTTCATTCCGCCATGGCTGCCTCGCCGCAAGAGAAACAAGATGGGGCTGCGGAAAAAGCTCGGTTTTCCGGTGCATGTCGCAGACCAGGCTTGGGGCGTCATTGGTCCCCAACTCTTGACGCACCACGTGCGTGAGATGAACCTGACGAACCACGCGTCCAGCATAGATGCCTTCTACAATCTGCATTTCGAATGCACGGGCCTGCTGTACGAACCTGGGCTTTCCGTTCGCGACCTGGCGACCAGCCGATCGTCCTTCCTTCATCTCTGCAACTCCCGCCTGAAGCCAAGTGGCGTTCCGGCCGGCAGTCCGATGCATGAAATTCTGAATGCGTGATCTTGGATGACGTCAAAAAGGCCGGGTATGAGTGAGATCGCTCTGCCCGCCTTTCGGCCGCAGAAACCGCAGCGCAGATGAGTGATCACGCCGCCAACGTGGACAGCGCCAGGCTTAGCCGAACGGCACGGCCGTCCAGCGGTAGCGAATGCTGCGAAAAAGGAACGGCGGCAGGGCCGCTAGCTGCAAGGACAGGCGCTTGCACTCGCGCCAGAGCTTCTGGTGTATCCCGAGCTTTGGCTTCACGCGGACCGTCGCGGCGGCCGGCTTGCGGATCGTGCTTCCGTGCGCGGGGTCGGCGCTGTCGAGCAGCATGCCCTGGATGCAGACGGCCGGATAGAGCTGATGGATGCGGCATTCCTCCGGCCGCGGCACCTCGTCGTCGAACATGAAATGATCGACGGGGCATGGAAACGCGGCCTCCGAGAGCTCGAGCAGTCTCTTTGCATAGTCCCGAGAGATCACATAGCCGCCCGTGCCGACATGGCATCCTCGCAACGCGTGGATCGAGCGCCCGGCATCGGCGAGCACACGGGCGCGACTGAGAAACACCTTCTGCCGGAAGGTTTCGATCTTCAGCAGCCCCACTTCGGCCGGTATCCAATTCGACGACGACAGCACATGGGTGGCGCTCGGCGAAAAGAAGACATCGTCCTCGATCACCGCGCCATAGGCATCGCTCCCTTCCGCAATGATGGCCCAGCACGTCCGATGGCTCATGAAGCAGGCGATCTCCGCCTTGTTCATCCTCTTCCACTGCTTCGACGCCGGCTGCATCGCCAGAACGGCGTCATCGAGCTCTCGCCCATCGACGGCAGCGACGCGCTCGAAATTCAGGCCGAGGGTGGAAAACTGGCTACCGATATGGATCAGGCGCTCAGGGGAACGGTCGAGATTGATCACCAGGCAGCGCATGGATACCCCTGCTTCCTTCCATCTTGGCGTGTGTGGGTCGAAGGCGCACGCCGCATGGCGTGCCGCACGCGCCCGGACACCGGAACTCCGAAAAAACGCTCCGAAATCAACGGCAGGGTGACCGAACGCATCATCGGGATTCGTACAACTGCGCGACGAGCTATCACGGATCGCCCAGCGTCACAACGATCAGCCCTGCGGCGACAAGCTGCTGCGCGACAACGACGTCTGCAAGCTCCTCGCAATACGGGGCTGACGGGACTACCAGCCGGGTTCCGTCAAAGTGCCCCCCAAAGGGGGAGCGCCGCGCCGGCGCGCGACCATTCGGGCATGGTTTCCATTTTGTTAAGCAAAATCACCGATTGTGCCGCATCGACTGGATCGTCATCGGAGCGAAACATGAGCTACGATTGGAGCGGCGCACGGCGCCGGCGGACAATAGCGACCGTCATCGGCGCCGCATTTCTGCTGCTGGCACTGGCGGCCACGGTGGCAGCATCGGTTGGCACGAGCCTTTTCTGAGCGACGGGCACTTTTTTTGCGGCTTTGAACGACAGAGGACGAGCGTATGATCGCCAACGGAGGGAAGGCAGATGATCGGCCCGCCTCGCCCGCTCCGTTCCACCCCCCACGGGCTTGACGGCGCCCGCGGACAGGACTAGGGCAGCGTTCCTGTATCGTTACCGGTCACAGGAATAAGGACGGACGGCATGAAACGCGCGATCGCGGCACTTCTCACGCTTCTCTTGGCCGGGTGCCAATCGATGGAGTTGGAGGCGCCGGAAGTCGCGAAGCCTCGGCCGACCGCTCCGTCCGTCCCGACGCTCTCGGGCGATGCGCTCCAGGCCTTCCTCGTCGGCAAGACGCTGCGGTACAATCTCAACGGCGTCAACTCCACCTTCTTCCCCGACGGCCGCTACGGTTATCGCGACTACGAGGTGCGCGACGGCGGCACCTACACGATATCAGGCGACGAGGTCTGCATCACTTTCGAGGATGGCGGCCGTCGCTGCGACCAGTATGCGCAGATCGGTTCCGACTATTACCGGATCGAGGAAGGCGGCCGCCGCACCAAGGTCGACCGCGTCGTCCCGGCAGCCTGACTCGAGGACAACGGGCGCCTGTGTAACCCCTCATTCCCGAGGGGTTCAATTCGCCGGCCTTCTGCCATAGTGCGCGCGGGAATGCGACCTTGTGGGAGGGACGGGTGGCCCCATTGCGAGCGACTCAATGCCTGGCGCTGTCGAAGATCGACATGGCGAGGCTGCAGCGTGTCTTCGACGCGCTTTGCATCGAGCAGGGCTGGGCACGCGACGGGGAGCCGGCGCGGCGCCATGCCAGGATGCTGATCGACGACTATCTCGCGGGCAATACGAGCGAGGGGCGACTGCTCATTGCCGGTCGCGCATTTGCCGAAAGATTGCAGCGCGATATGCCCCGATAACGCCACCAGCGACATTCGCACGACATGGCTTCGCCACCGCCGCTGGCAGCCGGCCCTGCCATAGCCGAAAAGCTGCTTACAAAAACAAACTCCTGCGCTACATTAGCAAGATCGACTGTCGGCGCTCTCGAGAGGAGCCAGACGCAGGCGGTCGCAAATGCCGATGTTCATTGAGATGATCTCGAGGAGGAGACGCATGCAATTAGTCTGGAAACAGCCGATCGAACTCGACTTCGTTAGCGGCGACTGCCGCACCGTCAAAGGCCCCTCAGACGCCCTCGCCTGCCTTGCAGACCACTGGCCTCGCCGCGGACCATTCTATGTCGCCGCTCGCAGTGCCTGCCGTGCCGCCATCGACGGCCGTCGCACCGCCGAGGAAGCCCGATCGCTGTTCATCTCGGCCGCCGAAGAAGCCGAGCTGCATACGCACTGACGCGCCAGCCGGCGCAGAATGGAAGATGCCGCCGTCAAGGTGGCGAGCGCTTGTCATCGGGCAAGCGGAACAATGACTTTTTGATTGAAAAACCACGGCATCTGATGGCCGATTACGATTGTTCAAGCTCCGGGCATTCGCCCGACAAACGCATCATTTCAGCACATTACTGCCCAATCTCGGGTGATTTTTCCAGAAATGGCCCGATTTCTGTCGTGAAGCATTCATTTCTTTCTACTATATTCTGAGGTGCCTCACAAAAACCCATTTCGGAGCGCCTTAGTCCCCGCAAGGGAATTCAAGAAAAACGATATACGGGAGAGAACATATGAGCGAGAGCAATCTCTATCGCATCGTTGAAGTCACCGTGAAGCGTGAAGGTGGCCGTCGTGATCTCGGCATCATGACCGTGCGCCAGGCCCTTGAGCTTCCCCAGGTCCCCAGCCTCGAATACAGCCATCCCGAACTCAATTCGCGTTCGGACGGTCGGTTCCTGACCCGCGACCAGCTTCAGGCCTACGCGCAGTGCGCCTGACTTTGCCGATGATGGCATCCTTGCGGATGCCGTGATCGCGCGCGCCCGGCCGGGCGCGCATCAACCAAAATCTTCTTCCTCAATCCTTGTTCCTAATTTTTCTGCAGATCGATTCCGATTCGCGGATTTATGCAGTAACGTCCGGATTCTCTCTCGCCTCGCTGGAACCGAAATCGGGCAACAGCGAGCGCACAACACACGCGCGGCGCTCTTCCTGTCGGTTGCGATTAGGCGGACGCCCAAGACCGGACGATCATGGAAACAATCATCCCCCCACCGCTTCCCGTGCTGCTGCCGATTTCCGGCAGCCTCGTCGGCTTTCCGGTCCGCCGGGTCTATTGCGTCGGCCGCAACTATGCCGCCCATGCCATCGAGATGGGCCACGACCCGGACCGCGAGCCGCCGTTCTTCTTCCAAAAAAATCCGGACAATCTGCTCGCCGCCGGCAACACCTTCCCCTACCCGCCATTGACCACCGACGTTCATCACGAGGTCGAACTGGTCGTGGTGCTGAAGCGTGGCGGCAGCGACATCGCCGTCGAAGACGCGCTCGATTGCGTCTACGGCTATGCCGTCGGCATCGATTTCACCCGCCGCGACCTGCAGGCGGAAGCGAAGAAGGCCGGCAAGCCCTGGGCCGCCGCCAAGGCGTTCGAGCATTCCGCCCCGCTCTCGGCGATCGCATCCGCCGAAACGATCGGCCATCCGGTCAACGGCAATATCTGGCTGAAGGTCAACGGCGATTTGCGCCAGCAGGGCGATCTCGACCAGATGATCTGGAAAGTGCCGGAGATCATCGCCGAACTCTCCAAGCTCTTCACACTGGCTCCCGGCGACGTCATCATGACCGGCACGCCCTCTGGCGTCGGCCCAGTCGCGCGCGGCGACGAGGTCACCTGCGGCGTCGATGGCGTTGCAGCACTCGCCGTCAGCGTCGTCTGACCGGCTCACTTCCGGCAGGCGGTCCGCCGCCTGCCGCCCGGCCGCAATCGGCCATGTAGCGAAAGGACAGAATGGATGCCGCTCTACGCCCTTGGATCACTGCGCCCACAGACGCCGCCGAAGGGTAGCTATTGGGTGGCCCCGGACGCCAATGTCGTCGGCCAGGTCGAGATCGGCGACGAGGTCGGCATCTGGTTCGGCGTGACCTTGCGCGGCGACAACGAACCCATCCGGCTCGGCGCGCGCACCAACATCCAGGAAAACGTCGTCATCCATGTCGATCCCGGTTTCCCGGTGACGATCGGCGAAGGCTGCACCATCGGGCATGGCGCCATCATCCATGGCTGCACCATCGGCGAGAATTCGTTGATCGGCATGGGCGCAACCGTGCTCAACGGCGCCAGGATCGGCCGCAACTGCCTGGTCGGCGCCAATGCGCTGGTCACCGAAGGCAAGGAGTTCCCGGATAATTCGCTGATCGTCGGCGCGCCGGCCAAGGCGATCCGCACGCTGGACGAGGCGGCGGTGGAAGGCTTGAAGCGCTCGGCGGCGCATTACGTCAAGAACTGGCGGCGCTACGCCGCCGATCTCACGCGGCTGGACTGAGCGCCAAACACCTCAAGGTAAGCTTTCCACAGGCCCTGAAGGAGTTGCCCTTACGCGCAGCTCTGGCAGTGGCCGCGAATCTCGATCGTCGTCTTTTCGGTCTTGAAGTGCTGCGCCCGCGTTAGCGTCGAAAGCCGCTGCTCGATTGCCTCGTCATGAAATTCGGTCACCTGGCCACAGCCTTCGCAGATGGTGAAGGCCGTGACGCCATGGTCGTGTTCGTGATCGTGCGGGCAGGTGCAGGCAACGAAGGCATTGATGCTCTCCAGCCGATGCACGAGACCGTATTCGAGCAGCTTGTCGAGCGCCCGATAGACCTGCAGCGGCGCGCGAAATCCATGATCGCGCAGCTTGTCGAGGATGGTATAGGCGCTCATCGGCCCTTCGGAGTGGCTGAGCGCATCCATCACCAGCGTCTGGTTCTTGGTCAGTTGCGGCGTAGCCATTAGTGGTGCCCTCCAGGCGTGGAATGATGCGCCGCCTCGATCGGGCGGCGGCCGATCGGTAGCAGACTCAGAACGAAAAGCCCAACCGCGGCAACGACGATAGACGGTCCCGACGGCGTATCCCAGTGCAGCGAGCCGAAAAGCCCGCCGGTGACGGCGAGCGCGCCGATGACCGAGGCGAGTACCGCCATGACTTCCGGCGAAGTCGAGAAGCGTCGTGCTGTTGCTGCCGGGATGATCAGCAGCGAGGTGATGAGCAGGATGCCGACGATCTTCATGGCGATCGCAATCACCAGCGCCATCAACAGCATGAAAAAGAGCCGCGTGCGCTCCGGCTTCAGCCCCTCGGCTTCCGCCAGTTCCGGATTGACGGTCGAAGCCAGGAGCGGCCGCCAGAGATAGACGATCGCAAAGATCACCAGAATGCCGCCGCCCCAGATGATGTCGATATCGGATTCGGAGACCGCGAGAATATCGCCGAAGAGGAAGCCGACGAGATCGATGCGCACCCAGGTCATGAAGGCGACGATGACGAGGCCGAAGGACAGTGCCGAGTGCGAGAGGATGCCGAGCAGCGCATCGGTCGACAGCGCCCCGCGCCGCTGCAGAAAGAGCAGCAGCACCGAGACGACGGCCGCAACGATGAAAACGCTGAGCATCAGATTGAGTTCGAGCAGCAGCGACAGCGCCACGCCCAGCAGCGCCGAATGGGCCATGGTGTCGCCGAAATAGGCCATGCGCCGCCAGATGACGAAGCAGCCGAGCGGCCCGGCCATGACGGCAATGCCGACGCCGGCGATCAGCGCGCGCACGAAGAAATCGTCAAGCATCGCGCTTCTCCTTCACGTCATAGCCATGCAGTCGTGAATGGTGGCCGCAGCCGCAATCCTCGCCGTGGTCGTGCACATTTTCCTCGTCGTCGTGGTGATGGCCGTCGCCAGGATAGCAATGTTCGGTGATCGAACCGTCCGCATGCAGCACCCGGCCGTCGGGCAGATGGGTGTGGTCGTGGTGGTGGCTGTAGACCGCAAGCGTGTTGGCCGCCCGCCTGCCGAAGAGTTTCTGGTATTCCGGGCTCTGGCTGACGGCCTGTGGCGTCCCGCGGCAGCAGACATGGCCGTTGAGGCAGACGACCGTGTCGGTCTCGGCCATGACGATGTGCAGATCATGCGAGATCAGGAGAATGCCGCAGCCGGTGCGATTGCGGATCTGCTTGATCAGTTCGTAAAGCGCGATCTCGCCGCTGAAATCGACCCCCTGCACCGGCTCGTCGAGCACGAGCAGGTCGGGCTTGCGGGCAATGGCGCGGGCGAGCAGTGCCCGCTGGAACTCGCCGCCTGAGAGATGCTGCACCTCGGCTTTCGCCAGATGCAGCACGCCGGTCGCCGACAGCGCCTCTTCGATCTCCCGCCCCTTCAAAGGACCAGTCAGCGTCATCAGCCGCTCGACCGTCAGGGGCAGCGTCCAGTCGACAGCGAGCTTCTGCGGCACGTAGCCGACCTTGAGGCCCGGCTTGCGCTCGACATAGCCTTCGTCCGGCTTCAAAACGCCGATCGCCGTCTTTGCCGTCGTCGACTTGCCCGAGCCGTTCGGACCGATCAGCGTGACGATCTCGCCCGGGCTGATCGAGAACTCGACGCCGCGCACCAGCCAGCGGCCGTTGCGGCGCACGCCGGCATTGCTGAGATTGACCAGCGGCAGCGTATCTGGGGAGCGGACATTCAACATGAAAAAATTCCGGTTTGCATGGTTGCCACTGGCTATCGCACACGTTATAGCATAACGCAATTGATGTAATAACATTACATGACGACTTCAAGGTCATCAACGGCCTGCTGAAGCGAGAGATTTGCATGCCCGACAGTACCTCTGGCCGATGCGGACAGGGGCGTCAATCAAGCCCGGAGAACCCGATGAAATCGACATCCGCCCTGCTCTTTGCCTCCACCATGCTTCTTGCGGCACCCGCCGCAGCGGACAGCCCCAATGTGGTGGTTTCGATCAAGCCGATCCACTCCCTCGTCGCTTCGATCATGCAGGGCGTCGGCGAGCCGTCGCTGATCGTCGAGGGCGCGGCCTCCCCGCACACCTACAACATGAAGCCCTCGAACGCCTCTGCCCTGCAGGCAGCGAAGGTCGTCTTCTGGGTCGGTCCCGGCCTGGAAGCCTTCCTCGACAAGCCACTCGACGCATTAACAAGCGGCGCAACGGTGGTGGAACTCAGCGAAGCCCCAGGCATCGAGAAGCTGAAGTTCCGCGAAGGCGGTGCGTTCGAGGCGCATGACCATGGCGACGAAGGCCATGGTGAGGAAGGCCACAAGCATGCCGAGGGCGAAGCCGGGCACGATCATGGGCATGACCAGGATCACGGCCACGGCGACACCGACCTGCACATGTGGCTCGATCCCATGAATGCCAAGGCGATGGCGGCCGCGATCGAAAAGACGCTCACCGAGGCCGATCCCGACAATGCCGGCGCCTACAAGGCCAATCTGGACGCGCTGAACAAGCGCCTGGACGCACTCGACGCCAAGCTCACGGAGACGGTGGCACCGATCAAGGACAAGCCCTTCGTCGTCTTCCACGACGCCTATCAGTATTTCGAGCACCGCTACAAGGTGCGCGTCGCCGGCTCGATCACCGTTAGCCCCGAGGTGCTGCCAGGTGCGGAGCGGCTGTCCCAGATCCACGCCAAGATCAAGGAACTGGGCGCGACCTGCGTCTTCGCCGAGCCGCAGTTCGAGCCGAAGCTGATCAATGTGGTGATCGAGGGAACGCCGGCAAAATCCGGAACACTGGACCCGGAAGCCGGTACGCTGGAGGCCGGCCCGGATCTCTATTTCCAGATGATGGAAGGGATCGGCACCTCGCTGAAGACCTGCCTCACCTCGGCAAGCTGACCCGTCCTCCCAAGACGGTATCGTTGGGCGTTCGCGTGGCTCGATTATGGGGGCGCCCACCCCTCTCCTTACCTTCGGGCTTGATCCGTCATCCGCGGGCTCGACCCGAGGATGACGAGCCTGGCGGCGACCGGGAATACAGAAACGTCAAGCGAAGACCTGCCTAGGCGACAACCGAGGCATGCCGCGGCTTGAAGCCGGTTTCACACACGGATCTGGCGAGCAATATCGCTCGCCTTTTTTACCGATAGCAATTGTAACGATATAACATACAGGAACCAATCGATGGAAAAGCTCCCCGTCACCGTTCTCTCCGGCTTCCTTGGCGCCGGCAAGACGACGCTGCTCAACCACGTGCTTTCCAACCGCGACGGCTTGCGCGTCGCCGTCATCGTCAACGACATGAGCGAGGTCAATATCGACGCAGCTCTGGTGCGTGACGGCGGCGCCGGTCTGTCGCGCACGGAGGAGCAATTGGTGGAAATGACCAATGGCTGCATCTGTTGCACGCTGCGCGACGATCTCCTGAAGGAGGTGCGCAACCTCGCGGAACAGAATCGCTTCGACTATCTGCTGATCGAATCGAGCGGCATTTCCGAGCCCCTGCCCGTCGCCACCACCTTCGATTTTCGCGACGAGGACGGCGAAAGCCTGGCCGATGTCGCCCGCCTCGACACGATGGTGACCGTCGTCGACGCGGCAAATCTTCTCGCCGACTATTCTTCGCTCGATTTCCTCGCCGATCGCGGCGAAACGGCGGGCGAAGGCGATACACGCACCCTCGTCGACCTCCTGGTCGAGCAGATCGAGTTCGCCGATGTGGTCGTCTTGAACAAGGTCGGCACTGCCACGCCCGAGCAGGTGGATGCCGCCCGCAAGATCATCGTCGGGCTCAACCCCGATGCGCGGCTGATCGAAACCGATTTCGGCAAGGTGAACCTGCGCGAGGTCCTTGGAACCGGTCGCTTCGACCTCGCCAAGGCCGAAGAACATCCGCTCTGGTACAAGGAACTGCACGGTTTCAAGGATCATATCCCGGAGACCGAGGAATACGGCATCCGCTCCTTCGTCTATCGCGCCCGCCGTCCGCTCGATCCCATGCGCTTCCAGGCTTTTCTCAACCGCACCTGGCCGGGCGTGCTTCGCGCCAAGGGCTTCTTCTGGCTGGCGACCCGACCGCATTATGTCGGCGAGATCAGCCAAGCCGGCCCGCTCGTTCGCACCGGCAAGATGGGGCTCTGGTGGTCGGCCGTGCCACAGGAGCAATGGCCGCGCGAACCCGGCTTCCTGAAGGCGGTCGCTCCCTACCTGGACCCGGTCTGGGGTGATCGTCGCCAGGAGATCGTCTTCATCGGCGCCGACCCGATGGACGAGGCGGCACTTCGCGCCGAACTCGATGCCTGCCTGATCGCCGACGAGCGCTTTCGTCCGGAACGGTGGCGCGATCTTGCCGACCCCTTCGCCAGCTGGTCGCCACGGGCCGCCTGATGGCCGATGCCGCACGCGCACCGCGCCGACCGCGCTACATCTGCATGGCGCTCAACGCCGCCGGGCGGCCGGTGCCGATGTTCGATCCGTTTCTGGGCGATGAGCCGGCGGACGAGGACGCGCCGGAAGCGGCAGGCGCCATCGAACTGCTGCTGTTTGGCGACCGGCAAAACCCACGCACCGGTCACCGAAAAGGCGAAGGGGCGGCGTGAAAACGCCGCCCCTTCGCTGAACCCGGTTGGTGTTATCAGCGTGCTGCCGCCAGGCCGACGATGACGCCGGTCGCCAGGCTGATCAACAGGAAGTCGTCGCCGGACCGCACCCACTGCTGGCCGCGCGGCGGCTGGCGAAGCTTGTAGTAACGGTAGTCACGCACTTGCGCCATGTGGCGACGCTCGGCCGGCGACAGGCGATGGCCGCGCGCCCAGCGCTCCTTCTTCTTGACGATCACCCGCTTTTCGATCGTGACGTGCTTGTCAACGTGACGATCCACGCGGCGGTCCATGTGACGATCGTAGTCGCGATCGACGGGTCGACGCGAACGATCATAGTTCTGCGCCACCTCGAAGGATCCTGCCGGCTGGGCAAGGGCTGCGACCGGCGTAATCAGAACGGAGCTGGCGACGAGCGCGATCAGGAGACGTTTCATTCGGGTGTCCTTTCGTTGTCTGCACCCGAAAATTAGTCCCCGCTTCCTGAACCGAATATGAAACTCTACATTACAAATGCGTAATGATATCCATCACTTATTCCGTATTTCTAATGTTTGGAGATCAACCTGCCGCAAGACTGACGTAACGGAATCGGTCGAAATCGGCAGCCTTGCCAGCGCCTGACGTGTCGAAGGCGAACAGGCCGGCGAAGGCCCCGGTGAAGGATCCATGCTCGCCGCGGCCGCCCTCGTCCGAGACCACGCCCGCGTCGAGAACCGGGCCGATCGGCTGCCATTCCGCTGTGCCGCTCACCCGCCAGAAGAACTGCAGGTCGTTGTCGCGGACCTCCATCGCAAGCTCGAGCGGACCATCGGGAACGGCGATGCCACCGCCGACGGGAAACTCCAGCCGCGCATGCGGAAAATCGCCGGGGCACGAGAGGATCGTCAGCGTCCGTCCCAGCGTCTCGTGCCAGGTGACGCCGAGCGCATGAAACTTGTGGCGGTTGTAGTAATGCGTCAGGCCTGCCACCTGTTGATAGGTTTCTGCCGTGAAATCGACTGTCGTTTCGGCGCGGAAGGAATGATGTTCCTGCCGCCGCGCCACGAGCGCCTGCTCGAACCAGCTGCCGATGCTTTCGCGACCGATGAGACGCAGATGGCCCGGACGCCGGTCGAGCGAGAAGATGCGCTCCGGCTGCGGCGTGCGCAGCCATTGGAAGTCGATCGGCAGCACGCCGTCGTCGAACTCCGTCTCCACGACGACGGGAGCCACCACCTGCTCCACCGGTCCCGGCGCCGGCACCAGCACCTCCGGTACCGGTCCGCCATTTTCCAGATAGAGCCAGCCATCCGCGCGCCAGACGCATTTCTGCAGCGCCGTCTCGCGGCCGAGCGGAGAGCGACGCTGCGGCGCAAGCGGCCTGCCGGTCAGATGGGTGTGATAGGCCTGCCCGTCGGGCGTCTCGATGTACTGGCCGTGGCCGGCGCGCTGCAACGGCGCTTCGGGGTGATCCTTCGACGTGATCAGGTAGATGTCCGGATGCATTTCATAGGGACCGTCGATCGTGCGTGAGCGCGCCATGGTGACGGCATGGTCGTAGCCGGTGCCGCCTTCGGCCGTCGTCAGATAGTACCAGCCGTTCTTCTTGAAGAGATGCGGCCCCTCGACGAGGCCGAGCGGTGAGCCGGCAAAGATGTTCTTGACCGGGCCGACGAGCCGGCGTGTTCGCTCGTCCCACTCCTGCAGCAGGATGCCGTCGAAGGCCGGATGTTTCGGCGAGCCGCCGAAACTCATCGTGCGGTGGTTCCACTGCATGTTGAGGAACCACTTGCGGCCGTCGTCATCGTGAAACAACGACGGATCGAAGCCGGAGGAGTTGACATAGACCGGATCCGACCAGGTCGCCTCGATCGTCTCCGCCGTGACGATGTAGTTGTGCGCGTCCTTGAAGTTGCCGTCGAAGCGCTTGACGTCGGTATAGACCAGCCAGAACAGGCCGTCGTCATAAGAAAGGCACGGCGCCCAGACCCCGCAGCTGTCAGGATTGCCGCGCATGTCGAGCTGGCTTGCGCGCTCCAGCGGCCGGCGGACGAGCTTCCAGTTCACGAGGTCGCGCGAATGGTGGATCTGCACGCCCGGATACCATTCGAATGTAGAGGTGGCGATGTAGTAATCGTCGCCAACGCGGCAGATCGATGGGTCCGGGTTGAACCCTTTAAGGATCGGGTTTCGGATCATGGCGGTCATGTCTAGGCGTCCTCCGTTGGCGGCGCCATCCGACCCCAAAAATCATACAAATTCAAGCCTGCAACGTTACAGTAAAGCACTCTCCCCGCTGTTTGCGACCAGCTATCCACATCGATTCGGGACTGCGATCTGCCCCTAGAGATGGCTGGCGATCGTCATGTACCGGCACCGGCCGGTTGGATTGCACAAACAATGAGCAGAGCGCCGAAACGGCCTATTCTACTTTAGTCGGAAGCGGCCCAACTACACGGGAAAATCGTGGCCCGGACTTGAACGCGCGCTTGAAATCGGCACTCTTGCTGTGCTTGGCACAAGAACCATAAGAGCCATCGCGGGGAGGAAATCGATGAGAGCTTTGCTCGGCTTCAGCCGACTTATAGACACGATCACGGAATTTATCGGAAAGAGCGTTTCATGGCTGATCCTGGCCGCTGTTCTCGTCAGCGCCGGCAATGCCATCATCCGCAAGATCTTCAACATGTCGTCGAATGCCTGGCTCGAGGCGCAATGGTATCTGTTCGGCGCCGCCTTCATGTTTGCGGCCGCTTATACGCTGAGCCAGAACGAGCACATCCGCATCGACGTGGTCTACGGCCAGTTCTCGCGCCGCGTTCAGCACTGGATCGACCTTCTTGGGCACCTCCTCTTCCTGATGCCCTTCGTGCTGCTCGTGCTCTATTACCTCTTCCCCTATGTGAAGATGTCCTATGTCTCTGGCGAAGTCTCCTCGTCGGCCGGCGGTCTGATCATCTGGCCAGCCAAGGCCATCCTGCTCTTCGGCTTTCTGCTTCTGGCGTTCCAGGGGGTGTCGGAGATCATCAAGAAAATCGCGATCATGACCGGAAACATGGACGACCCGACACCCTATGTGCCGACCCATGCGCCGCTTGACGATGTCGTGTCTCCGGAGACCCGTCCATGATCGAATTCATCGCTGAAAACCTGGCGCCGATCATGTTCGTGTCGCTGATCGTGTTCCTGCTCTTGGGATACCCGGTCGCCTTCTCGCTTGCAGCCAACGGCTTGCTGTTCTTCATCATCGGCGTCGAACTCGCGCCCCTGTCGGACTCGATCAACCTCTCCTGGCCCTTGCTCAATGCATTGCCCGACCGGTTCTGGGGGGTGATGTCGAACGACACATTGCTTGCCATCCCCTTCTTTACCTTCATGGGGATCGTGCTCGAGAAATCGGGCATGGCGGAAGACCTGCTCGACACCATCGGCCAGCTCTTCGGTCCGATTCGCGGCGGTCTCGCCTATGCGGTCATCTTCGTAGGCGCGCTGCTTGCCGCCACCACCGGCGTTGTTGCCGCCTCGGTCATCGCCATGGGCCTGATCTCGCTGCCGATCATGCTGCGCTACGGCTATGACCGGAAGGTTGCCTCGGGCGTCATCGCCGCCTCGGGCACGCTTGCCCAGATCATTCCACCGTCGCTGGTGCTGATCGTTCTTGCCGACCAACTCGGCCGCTCGGTCGGCGACATGTACGCCGGCGCGCTGATCCCGGGCCTGGTGCTGACCGGCCTCTACATGGGCTACATCCTGTTGATGACCTTCATCAGGCGCGACTCCATGCCGGCGCTGCCGCTGGAAGCCCGCACGCTCGGTTCCGGCGTCACCTCGCTGATCATCGCCCTCATCGTCGCCGGCGCCTTTGCCTATGCGGCGCACGTCTACCTCTATCCGACCCACGGCGAGAACGCCGACATCCTCGGCGCAACCGTGGGCGTCGCTTTCATCTACGTCGTCGCCCTGCTGGATCGTGGTCTCAAGATCAATGCGATGTCGCGCCTTGCCCAGCAGGTCATCATCGTGCTGATCCCGCCGCTGGCGCTGATCTTCCTCGTGCTCGGCACCATCTTCCTCGGCATCGCCACGCCGACCGAAGGCGGCGCCATGGGTGCCGTCGGCGCACTGATCATGGCGGCGGCCAAGGGCCGGCTCAACATGGACGTGGTGCGCGGCGCACTGACGGCCACCACCCGTCTCTCGGCCTTCGTGCTGTTCATCCTCATCGGTGCGCGCGTCTTCTCGCTCACCTTCTATGGCGTCAACGGCCACATCTGGGTCGAACACCTGCTGACGGCGATGCCGGGCGGCGAGACGGGCTTCCTGATTGCCGTCAACCTGCTCGTCTTCTTCCTGGCGTTCTTCCTCGACTTCTTCGAGCTCGCCTTCATTATCGTGCCGCTGCTTGCGCCCGCTGCCGACAAGCTCGGCATCGACCTGATCTGGTTCGGCGTTCTGCTCGGCATCAACATGCAGACGAGCTTCATGCACCCGCCCTTCGGCTTCGCGCTCTTCTACCTGCGCTCGGTCGCGGCCAAGGTGCCTTATCTGGACAAGATTACCGGCAAGAACATCCAGCCGGTCACGACCGGCCAGATCTACTGGGGTGCCGTGCCCTTCGTCGGGATCCAGATCCTGATGGTGGCGCTGACGATCATGTTCCCGCAGATGGTCATGCACTACAAGGGGACGGGGGCCGTGGTCGATCCGAACACGATCAAGATCGAGGTGCCCGGCTTTGCCCCCGGCGGCGGCCTCACCTTGCCGGACAATGGCGGCGGCCTCGGCCTTCCCGGCGGCCTGCAGCTTCCAGGCGGCAGCCCGCTCGACCAGAAGCCGGCCGATCAGGACGGCGCCCAGCCGCAGACCGCTCCGTCGAACGACCTCAGCCAGCCGCCGTCGTTTGGCAGCCCGGGTGCCCAGCCGCAAACCGCCCCTTCAAACGACCTCAGCCAGCCGCCGTCGTTCAAGTAGACGGCAGGCGGACGGAAAACACGAAGGGCGGCCCATCGGCCGCCCTTTTTCCGTGGAACACCATAACTCGTCGTCACCGGAAAGACACGGGCACAAGCCAAGATCTCCCTCATTCCTGTGCTCGTCACAGGAACCCAGACAGCCCAAGTCGTTGGGCTGAAAGGGTCTTTTGACCCGACGGACGTCGGGTCGCTGGATCCCCGCCACAAGGGCGAGGATGACGGAGAGTGGGGCGACCTCGAGGTCACAAGCCACTCAGAGCCTTCATAGCAGTCGGCAGGATGGCCTAACCGCCGGAGAATCGATCGTCACCAAGCCGACCAACGACCCCGCCCGCCTCACTCGATCCGCTTGGCCGGATTGTCCCGATACCAGTCGACGATCATGGGCATCATCTCCTCAAACGGTCCGCCGACATAGACGTTGAGCAGCCCCATGCGGGCCCGGCTCTCATTCTTGAAGTCATGCATCGTCCCGCGCGGGATGACGAACAGCGAACCCTTCGGCTTCTGGTGCCAGGTGTCGCCGACGAGCACACTCGCCGTGCCTTCGATCACATAGAAGATCTCGTCATTGTCGTCATGGCTGTGGGCGCCCGGCCCTTCATGCCGCGCCTCCAGCCACCATTCCGAGATCGAGAAACGCCCTGCGGTCTCGGCGCCATCGGCTTTGAACACCGCCTGGATCGCGCCCATGTCGTAGCGCCGCCCCTCGTCGGGACCGAGCACGACGGATTGGCCTTCGCTTGGCATGGCTCTTCCTCCGTCCTGTTGAGGCAGCAACCATACCACGAAATGCGGAAACGACGGCGCGCAACACGCTGTGCGAGCCGCAACGAAAAGGCCGCCCGCGAGGATATCGCGAGCGGCCCGTTTCCGTGAGCAAGGGAGAAAGCTTAGAGCTTGCCGCCACGCTGCTGGATCATCATGAAGGTGTCATAGTTGTATTCGGCGATCTGAGCGTTGAGGTAGTACTCGCCGCGGAAAGCCTTGATCGAGTCCCAGATCTTCTTGAAGGTCGGGTTCGAGGCTTCCATCTCCGCATAGACTTCGTTGGCCTTGTCGAAGCAGGCCGACAGGATTTCGGCGCTGAACGGGCTGAGCTTGGCACCGGAAGCAACCAGCCGCTTGATCGCCGCCGGGTTCAGGTAGTCGTACTTCTGCAGCATGTTCGCGTCGGTAGCCTGGCAGGCGGTGCGCAGCAGCGACTGGTAGTTCTTCGGAAGCGCCTCGAAGGCCGCCTTGTTGAACATGGCGTGAACCGTCGGGCCACCTTCCCACCAGCCGGGATAGTAGTAGTAGGGCGCGACCTTGTAGAAGCCGAGCTTCTCGTCGTCATAGGGGCCGACCCATTCGGCAGCGTCAATGGTGCCCTTTTCCAGCGCCGGATAGATGTCGCCGCCGGCGATCTGCTGCGGCACGACACCGAGCTTCTCGACGACCTTACCGGCGAAACCGCCGATGCGCATCTTCAGGCCCTGCATGTCGGCGACCGTCTTGATTTCCTTGCGGAACCAGCCGCCCATCTGCACGCCGGTGTTGCCGCCGGGGAAGCCGACGAGGCCTTGCGTGCCGAGGAACTCGTTGAAGAGGTCGATGCCGCCGCCATGGTAGTGCCAGGCGTTCATGCCGCGCGCGTTGAGCGCGAAGGGAACGGCCGCACCGAGCGCCCAGGTCGGGTCCTTGCCCCAGTAATAGTATGCGACCGTGTGGCAGGCCTCGACCGTACCGGCGGCAGCCGCGTCAGCAGCCTGCAGGCCCGGCACGATTTCGCCGGCGGCAAAGACCTGGATCTGGAACGCACCGTCGGTCGCCTCGGAGACGTATTTCGACAGCACTTCGCCGCCGCCATAGATCGTGTCGAGCGACTTCGGGAACGACGATGCCAGGCGCCAGTTCACCTTCGGGTTTGCCTGCGCAAGCGCCGGCGTCGCCAGTGCTGCGGCACCGGCTGCGGCCAAGCCGCCAAGGCTTGCGTTTTTCATGAATGAACGGCGATCCATGGTTCCTCCCCTAGTTCTCGCCAAAAGGGCGGGCGCGTTCAGCACCACGGCCCATCAATCCACCCTGCCCCTTCCCGGACGATGGGTGGCTCTCCTCCTCGTTACCCGTCGCAGGCGACGCAAATCGACATCGCAACCGTCGGGCATGCTCGCACCTTATAGAAACACCTGATCATGTCCAGAAGCCGCTTTCCGGCGCTTATTCGACTTTTGTCTAATGCGCCGGAAAGCAATGAGATTTGCCCAAAATGCAGGCAAATCAATATTTTCGGCCAAGATCAGAGCTCGGCTGACTTGGCCCAGAGGTTGATGTCGGCCTCGCGCGCGTAGAGATCGATCTCGGCCAGTTCGTCGGCCGTGAACGTGTCGTTTTCGAGCGCCTTGACGCAATCGACGATCTGCTCCGAGCGGCTCGCGCCGATCAGCGCCGAGGTGATGCGGCCATTGCGCAGCACCCAGGCGAGCGCCATCTGCGCCAGCGTCTGGCCGCGCTTTTCGGCAATGCCGTTCAGCTTGCGGATGTTGTCAATGATTTCGGGACGAATGAAGTCCTTCTTGAGGAAGTGGTTCTGCGCCGCGCGGCTGTCGGACGGGATACCGCCCAGATACTTCGTCGTCAGCATGCCCTGAGCCAGCGGCGAAAACACGATCGAGCCGATGCCGAGGTCTTCGAGCGTGTGGATCAGCCCGTCATCCTCGATCCAGCGGTTGAGCATGGAATAGCTCGGCTGGTGGATCAGGCACGGCGTGCCCAGGTCCTTCAGGATCGCGGCGGCTTCGCGGGTGCGCTGCGAATTGTAGGAGGAGATACCGACATAGAGCGCGCGGCCCGAGCGCACGATATGGTCGAGCGCGCCGCAGGTTTCCTCGAGCGGGGTCTCCGGGTCGAAGCGGTGCGAATAGAAGATATCGACATAGTCGAGGCCCATGCGCTTCAGGCTCTGGTCGCAGGACGCGATCATGTATTTGCGGCTGCCCCATTCGCCGTAAGGGCCGGCCCACATGTCGTAGCCGGCCTTGGACGAGATGATCAGCTCGTCGCGCAGGTGGGCGAAATCCGTGCGCATGATCTCGCCGAAGGCGGTTTCGGCCGAGCCCGGAGGCGGGCCATAATTGTTGGCGAGGTCGAAATGGGTGATGCCCAGATCGAATGCGGTGCGGCACATGTCGACCTTGCGGTCATGCGGCGTGTCGCCACCGAAATTGTGCCAGAGCCCGAGCGAGATCGCCGGCAGCTTCAGGCCGGAACGGCCGACGCGGTTATACTTCATGGTGTCGTAGCGGTTTTCCGCCGGTAGCCAGGTCATCGCAATTCCTCCGCGATCGGGTGCGGATGGCGTGGGAACAGCCATCCGGCGAACTCAAGGGGCTCCGCAGTGCTCGCGGATACCCGACAGGAAAAGCTCTAGCGCATATGCGGAAGACCCGGAATCGATATCGAGGTGATTTGCACACTTTCGCGTTGCGGCTCAGGCTGCCTAAACCGCCTGGAGATTTTTCGATTTCGCCAGGAGCAAGCGATCGTCGTGCGCTTCATAGGGTGTAGCTGGCATTCGCCCCGTCACAGGAACTGGCGTCGACAGGAGTTTCACCGGCAACGGGAAAGGCACATTCCGACCAGCCGCTTCGATGCGCTCTTTTTCTGAAAGCATCATGTCAAGCAGTCCGGCATTGCTCTCGGTAGTACAAAGCCCATCCGGCGCCAGTTCGTGACGTGCGAAACTGGAATCCTCCGATCGCACGCTGATCATGGCGAGAAGCTTCACCTCCGTAATTTCCGCTGGCTCCACTTCACCAGGCTTAAGCCATCGGGTACCGCGCGAAGCTTTATCCATTGCGACATCCGGCGCCATCAGATGAAGGATGAGTATCGCCGTTGCAGCATCGCATTCGGGCTGGGTCACAACCCATAACAGCACGTCGTAGAGCTCCGGATAGTCCCAATTGAGACCAGGCAACAGGTGCCACAGATCAGGATCTCGCGGCGCTTCAGTCCTCAACCACTGCAAAATGTCTGGAATCTCCCAGAAATAATATTCTGCCGCCCAACGGGCATCCGAGGCCCGTTTAGCCTCCGCGTCGAGCTTGGCTTTGCGCCGAACCCGCCTGTAAACGGCCACGTGATCGATCATCTGCCGAACATACGATCTGCGTGGCGGCGGCCCACCGTAAATGTCGCGCAATTGTTGGAACGTCTTTTGCTCCTGCTTGGAAAGCCGGGCGAGCGTCCGCTTGAATTCACGATCGTTCATGCACGTTGTCGCGTGCAACAATTCGAAAAGACGCCGCTCGCGCTTGCTGAGGTCGGCAAATGCCGGCGGCGGCTCACCGTTCTTGGTCTCGGAGAGCGCCTGCAGCGCACCGAGCATGGCGTGCCGCGGCTGACTTGAGGAAGGCGCTGCGCGCGAACCGGACAGAAAGCTTGCACGAGCCGCGCCGTAGATTTCCGGCAATTTGCCGAGTGCCCTGCTCAGCCTTCGCCGGTCCAAATGCCGGTAGAGAAGAAACAGGCAACTCAGGACGACAACGGCGATCCAAAACAGTGTCTCGACACGCATTCCAACACCCCCAGATTGTATCTTGGGTGTATACGCACTCTGCATTGCCGAGGTGTTAAGCGCCGTTGGAAATGTGTCCTCACCGTCCATCTCACCGGGGCGCTCCACTCTTGGAAACGCCCCGGTGCAAGGTCGTAGACTTACGAGGCGGCGGCACGCCTTTCGCTCGATGCGTCCTCTTCCACGGCGCGCAAGAGCGCCCTCGCCTCCTCGATGCCGAGGGCTGCCGGCTGGGTGCAGGTGGTGGAAAGCTCGATGAACCGCCCTTCCTCGCCGGATTTCAGGATCGACACCATGACGTCGACGCCGTGCAGCGCGCGGTCGAGCGAGCAGCGGGCGTCGCGGCCTTCAAGGATGGCGAGCGCCATGTCGGCAAGGCCGGCGGTGCGGTAGTTCGCCATCGGCCCCTGCGGGTGCTCCTGGTTGGCGATGCCGAAGGGATGGTCCCAGGGCTCGAGCGGCTGGACGTTCTTGTCCTTTCCGCTGATTTCCACCGTGCCGCCGAAGAAGTTCGGATCGGGCACATAGAGCGAGCCTTCGGTGCCGTAGAGCTCCATATTGGCGTGGCGATGCGACCAGACATCCCAGCTCGCCGACAGCGTGATCGTCGCGCCGTTCTGGAATTCGAGCAGCGCATGGATGTTGGTCGGCGTCTTGACCGGGATCACCTCGCCCTTGCGCGGCTCGCTGGTGATGGTGCGGGTCGGGTTGGCCATGGTCGTCAAAGCCGCCACGCGCTTCACCGGTCCGATCAGGTTGATCAGGTTGGCGATGTAATAGGGGCCGAGATCGAGGATCGGACCGCCGCCGGGCAGGAAGAAGAAGTCCGGGTTCGGATGCCACATCTCCATGCCCGGGCTCATGACGTGGCAGGTGCCCGAGGTCACCCGGCCGATCTTGCCGGCATCGACGGCGCTGCGCGCAAGCTGATGCGCCCCGCCGAGGAAGGTATCGGGCGCGCAGCCCACGGAAAGGCTCTTCGCCTTGGCGATCGAACGCAGTTCCTCGCCCTGCTCCAGCGAGAGCACCAGCGGCTTTTCCGAATAGACGTGCTTGCCCGCTTCGAGGATCGCCTTCGACACCGGATAGTGCGCATCCGGGATCGTCAGGTTGACGACGATGTCGACGTCAGGATTGGCAAGCAGCGCCTCGATGCTCTGGGCCTCGACGCCGTATTCGGCCGCCCGCGCCTCGGCTGCCGCCGGGTTGAGGTCAGCGCAGGCGACAACCTTGATGCCCTTAAAAAGCGGGGCAAGCTTGAAGTAGGTGGTGGAGATGTTGCCGCATCCGATGATGCCGACGCCAAGTTCCTTGGTCATGGATGAACCTGTTCTCAGTAGGATTGAATGGAGGTGAGCGAACGCTTGGCGAAGCGCTTGAAATCGCTCGGATTGTCGTGCTCGGCGATGAAGTAGCGGACCTTCGTGCCGGAAAGTGCCTGGAACAGCCCCTTCCAGTCGACGGTGCCCTCGCCGACATCGGCCCAGCCGTCTTCGTCCTTCTTCTCGCCCGAGGGCGCGATGTCCTTCACATGCACGGCGGTGATGCGGTCGCCATACTTCTTGATCCAGGCGATCGGGTCGGCACCGCCGCGGATGATCCAGGCGATGTCGGCTTCCCACGAGAGATCGGGTCCGCCTTCGAAGATCAGATCCTGCGGGATGCTGCCATCAGGCAGGGCAAAGAATTCGAAGTCGTGGTTGTGCCAGCCGAAGATCAGCCCGGCGTCGCGATAGGGCTTGCCGGCCTTTTGCAGCCGCTCGCCGAAGGCACGCCAGCCGGCGGCATCGGTCGGGCGCTGGTCCGGCATCAGATAGGGGCAATAGATCGCCTTGATGCCGAGCGCCTTGGCGATTTCGAGCACGCGGGCCGGATCGCTTTCGAGCATGTCCAGACCGAAATGGGCGGTCGGCATGGCAAGGCCGTTCTCGTCGAGACCTTCCTTGAAGCTTGCAATCTCGGCATCGCTGAGTGCTGCATAGAGCGCGCCATAGCCTTCGACCTGGCTGTAGCCGGCATCGCCGAGCGCCTTCAGCACATTGGCGAAAGGCGGGAAATTGCGGGCGCTATAGAGCTGGAAACTGACGTCCTTCATGAAATCCTCCTCGATTTCGTCTTGGGTCCTTGGGGGGGGCCAAGGGGGCTTGGGATTGTCGGGGCCTTGGGATCACTTGAGCCAGGTGTCGTAGTCCGACACCAGCAGATGGGTGGGGCTTGCGTCCTCCTCGATCGCCGAGAAGCGACCGACAGGCTCGCGGAAATAGTTGTCGGTGAGATCGTCGTTGACGGTCGAAACCTCGCCCATCAGCACGTCGGCGCCTTCGGCCCAGAAGGCGTGCCAGTTGCCGGGCAGAAGCGTGACGCTCTCGCCGGCTTTCAGCTTCAGCAGCTCACCGGCCTTCAGGGTGCGAAGGCGGGCATCGGTGGCGACGACCACGTCGCTCTCCTCGTCGACTGAGCCGCCGGGCCTGGAGTTGTACATCTGCAGCACCAGTGAACCGCCGCCGCGATTGATGATGTCCTCGGTCTTGACCGCGTGGCGGTGCAGCGGATTGACCTGATCCTTGGCGGTGATCATCAGCTTTTCGGCATAGACCATGCCCTGCCCGGTGGTCAGGTTCGCGGCATTGCCGTTGCGCAGGGTGAAGAGCACGAGGCCCAGCTGGTCGAAGCGGCCCTTGCCATAGTCGGTGATGTCCCAGCCGAGCCGGGCGTCGAAGATCGTCGGGCTGTCGGACCGGACACGCACCTTCAGCTGCTCCGGCGACCAGTAGGCAAAGGGCGGCAGGGTGAAGCCAAAACTCTTCATGAACGCATCGCTCTCGGCGATGATATCGTTGACGTGGCTGCGTTTCATGGCGGTCAACCTTTTCCCTGGCAGGATTCGAGATCGAAGGCGGCAAAGCGCGGGCGCTCACCTGCGCCAAGCGGCACCTTCGTGGTGAAGCGGATGACCTTGGTCTCGCCGGCCAAGAGGTCGAAGGCGTTGTCGGAATAGCGCCCGGCGACATCCGCCTCGATCATCACGTGCAGTGCCAGGCCGCTCGCCTTGACCGTGACATCAAAGGCGCCCTCGCCCGCCGGCGCCACGTCGAGCGTGAGGCCGGATGGCTTGAGGTCCAGCGCCTTGTAGGTGCCGTTGACATGGTGCCCCTCGCCGCGCATGCCGTTCGACGCCTCGAAGGACCAGAACAGCAGGTCGCCTTCCGGAATGTCGAAAGCTGCGAGCGTCGCCAGCGTTGCCGCCCGGTCCGGGCTGCAGGTACCGGCGACCGCCGCGAGCGGCGTGCGCTGTCCGTCGAGCGAAACAAGGAAGGTCTGCAGCTCGACGGTCACCGGCTCGGCGGTGTCGTTGACCATCGAGAAAGCGATCTCCTTGCCATCGGCCGACGGGATCGCCGCGACCGAGACCGGTTGGAAGAAGCGTCGCACCATGTAGTGCATCGCCTTCCAGCTACCGCCGTAATCGAGGCTCGACCACGAGGCGACCGGCCAGGTGTCGTTCAGCTGCCAGTAGAGTGTGCCCATGCAATGCGGCTTCAGCGAGCGCCAGTAATCGACGGCAGTCTTGATCGCCAGCCCCTGCTGGATCTGGCTCAAGTAGACGAAAGCCGGGAAATCCTTGGGGAAGCGGAAATAGCGGAACATCGTGCCGGCGATGCGCTCGTTGCCGCCGACATTCTTCTGGTGGCTCTCGATCACGGGCGACGCGATGTTGAGGTCCTTCTCCGCCGCAAACTGCCGAATGACCGGCATCGAGGTGTAGGACTGGAAGCCGAATTCCGAACAGAAGCGCGGACGCACGGTGCGGTAATTGTCGAAGGACTTGTTCTCGTGCCAGACCGACCAGTAGTGCATGTCGCCGGAGCCGTCGGCGTGCCAGGCGTCGCCGAAGTCGAGATAGCCCGACGCAGGGCTCGACGGCCACCAGATCGCCTCGGGAAGTGCGGCCTTCAGCGCCACTTCGATGGTGCGGTTCAAGCGGTCATAGGAGACGAGGTAGCGGTCGCGATCCTTGCGCGGCTCGTCGAACCAGGTGAGCGCGCCGACGAGCTCGTTGTCGCCGCACCAGACCGCGATCGACGGATGCGACGACAGCCGCTTGGCCTGGTAGTCCACTTCGGCTGCGACATTGTCGAGAAAATCCGGCGTCGAGGGATAGAGGTTGCAGGCAAACATGAAGTCCTGCCAGACCAAAAGGCCCAGCCGGTCGCACAAATCGTAGAACCAGTCCGGCTCATAGAAGCCGCCGCCCCAGACCCGGATCATGTTCATGTTGGCGTCGATCGCCGAAGTCAGAAGGTCCTCGACACCCTCTGGCGTCACCCGCGACGCCAAGGCGTCGGCCGGGATCCAGTTGGCGCCCTTGCAGAAGATCTCGCGGCCGTTGACGCGGAAGGCAAAGCGGCTGCCCGCCTCGTCCTTGTCGGTCAGGAGTTCGATGGTGCGGAAACCGATCTGGCGGTTCACCTGCTGCTGCGGCACTTCGACCGCCAGCCGCGATAGGTGCTGCTCGCCGCTGCCGGCCGGCCACCAGCGCTTCGGCTTGGCGACGCTGAAGACATGGGTGATGCGCGTCTCGCCCTTGCCGACGGCGCAGTCCAGACGCTCGCGCTCCTCGTCGAGCGAGAAATGCACCGGCACGATGCCCGGCCCATCCGCAAAGAGCGTCAGCGTCACCACCAGATCGACGCTGCCATCCTCCAGCCAGACCTGTTTCGTCGTCACATGCTCGATGCGGGCGATCTCCAGCCGGCAAAGCGCGATCTCGCCATAGACGCCAAGGGGCGCGATTGCGAGGTTCCAGTCCCAGCCGAAATGGCACTGGGGCTTGCGCAGCATATTGCCGTTGGCGATCGGCGAATTGCCGGGATGATAGGGCACGTAGAAGGGCTGCTCCGCCTGACGGCGCACGCCCTCCGCGATCGAGGAATGCAGCACGATGCGAATGCGGTTTTCACCGGCGACGAGCGCCTTCGAAACATCCGGCCGATAGCGGCGAAAGCAATTCTCCGCTTCGAGCACCGGCTTGTCGTTGACGTAGACGGACGCGACCGTGTCGAGGCATTCGAGATCGAGATACCAATGGCCAGCGAGGTCCGCAGCCGCGACCGACACCGTGCGCTCGATTACCCAGTCCTTATGCGCCACCCACTGCACGTCGTTCTCGTTGCGGCCGACATAGGGATCGTCGATCACGCCGGCCTTCTGCAATGCCGAGTGCACGTCGCCCGGCAGCGCGATTGCCAGCGCGTGGCTGTTGTCGACGGAGGAGAGCTGCCAATCCCCCGAGAGATCGAGGCGGATGGCTGTGCGGGTGTAGTCCTCAGAGAGCATTGTCGTATTCCATGGGGTCGACCGGCAGCGCCGGCACAGTCATTGTCGGGATGGGCCGGGCAGCATTCCGCCCGGCGCCATCTCATTGTTTAAAGGCGATTCTCGCTCGTTGCATCGAAGATCGAGGCAACGCCCATGTCGAAGGAAAGCGTGACCGCCGTACCCGGCGCATAGCGCCGCTGACCGGCGATGCGCACCGACATCGATTGTCCGGCGAGCTTCAGCCAAAGCAGATTGTCGGCGCCCATCGGTTCCTCGATATCGACCACCGCCCGGTGCGAGGCCGCACCACCGCTTGCCGCTTCGTCGACGCGCACGTGCTCGGGCCTCAAGCCCAGCACAACCTTCTGCCCATGCACGAATGGCGCGCGCGACGGATAGGCCGACACGTCGAAATCGACGCCGTTGGCGTGCACATAGGCGCGCTGATCGCGAAGCTGCAGCTCGCCGCGGAAGAAGTTCATCGACGGCGAGCCGATGAAGCCGGCGACGAACAGGTTTTCCGGGGCGTTGTAGATCGTCATCGGATCGGCAAGCTGCTGGATCACGCCGCTCTTCATGACGGCGATGCGGTCGGCAAGCGTCAACGCCTCGATCTGGTCGTGGGTGACGTAGATCATCGTGTTCTTCAGCGACTGGTGCAGCCGCTTGATCTCGACGCGCAGCTCCGAACGCAGCTTGGCGTCGAGGTTGGAGAGCGGTTCGTCGAACAGGAACACGTCGACATCGCGCACCAGCGCCCGACCGATCGCCACGCGCTGGCGCTGGCCGCCGGAGAGTTCCGAGGGCTTGCGCTTCAGAAGCGGCTGGATCTGCAGGATCTCGGCGGCGCGGCTGACGCGTTTGTCGATCTCCTCCTTCGGAACCTTCGCGACCTGCAGGCCGAAGGAGAGGTTCTTTTCCACCGACATCTGCGGATAGAGCGCATAGGACTGAAACACCATGCCGATGCCGCGATCCTTCGGCTCTTCCCAGGTGACATTCTTGTTCTTGATGAAGATCTGCCCGTCGCTGACATCGAGCAGGCCGGCGATGCAGTTGAGCAGGGTCGACTTGCCGCAGCCGGACGAGCCGAGCAGCACCAGGAACTCACCGTCCTTGATGTCGAGGTTAAGCGTGTCGAGCACAGTGACGGCACCGAAGCTCAACGACAGGTCTTTGACCGATACGCTGACGTTTTGCATGTTGTTACCCTTTCACTGCGCCGGCGGCGATACCGCGGACAAAAAGCCGTCCGGAGACGAAGTAGACGAAGAGCGGAACCGCCCCGGTCAGGATCGTCGCCGCCATGTTGACGTTGTATTCCTTCACGCCCTGGACCGAATTGACGATGTTGTTGAGCTGAACCGTCATCGGGTAATATTCCGGCCGGGTGAACACGACGCCGAACAGGAAATCGTTCCAGATGCCGGTGACCTGCAGGATCATTGCCACGACAAAGATCGGCAGCGACATCGGCAGCATGATCTTGAAGTAGATCGTCCAGAAGCCGGCGCCATCGACGCGCGCGGCCTTGAACAGTTCCTCCGGCAGGCCGGCGAAATAGTTGCGGAAGAGCAGCGTCAGGATCGGCATGCCGAAGATGGTGTGCACGATGATGAGGCCGGTCAGCGTGCCGTAAATGCCCATTTCCCTGAGCACGATGACGATCGGATAGATCATCACCTGATAGGGAATGAATGCGCCGACGATCAGGATGGTGAAGAACAGTTCCGCACCCTTGAAGCGCCAGTTGGCAAGCGCATAGCCGTTGACCGACGCGATCGCGATCGAGACGATCGTCGAGGGAACCGTGATGCGCACCGAGTTCCAGAAGCCACGCGAAAGCCCGTCGCAGTTGAGCCCCGTGCAGGCGCTCGCCCAGGCCTTGACCCAGGGCTCGAAGGTGATTTCGACCGGCGGCGCGAAGATGTTGCCGAGCCGGATTTCCGGCATGCCCTTGAGCGAGGTCATGACCATCACATAGAGCGGCAGCAGGTAGTAGAGCGCGACGACGATCAACGTGCCGTAGATCATGATGTTGCGGCCCGAAAGCGCCCGGCGGGGCTTGGCGCCGCGGGGACCGGCGAGGACACGCCCGGCCTGGGCCTTGGGTGCGGCTTCTTCCGCCACAGAATTGAAAGCAACGATATCAGACACGCTTGCGCCCTCCCCCGAATTCCAGATAGGCCCAAGGCACGATGATGATGGCGACGGTGATGAGCATCATGGTCGAGGCGGCGAAGCCCTGTCCGAGGTTCTGTGCCTGGAACATGTAGTCGTAGACGTACTTTGCCGGCACTTCCGACGCGATGCCCGGGCCGCCGCTCGTCTGCGCCACCACCAGATCGTAGACCTTGACGATGCCGCTCGCGATGATCACCAGCGTGGTGATGAAGACGCCGCGCATCATCGGGATGACGACGAAGATGTAGGTCTTCCACATCGGAATGCCGTCGACGCGCGCGGCCTTCCAGATATCCTCGTCAATGCCGCGCAAGCCGGCCAGCATCAGGCACATGACGAGCCCCGTACCCTGCCATAGGGCAGCGATCAGGATGCCGTAGATGACGATATTGGCGTTATAGAGCGGATCGAAGGTGAAGCTTTCCCAGCCGAGCGAACGCACCACCGACTGGATGCCGAATTCCGGATTGAGCAGCCATTGCCACACCAGGCCCGTCACGATGAAGGACAGGGCGAAGGGATAGAGCATGATGGTGCGGAAGGTGTTTTCGAAGCGGATCTTCTGGTCCATCAGCGCCGCCAGCACGAAGCCGATGACGAGGCTGAAGATCAGCGAGAAGATGCCGTAGATCGCGAGATTCTGCACCGAAACCAGCCAGCGCGGTGCCGCCCACAGGCGCTCGTACTGGTCGAGACCGACGAACGAGAGCCGCGGCAACAGCTTGGAATTGGTGAAGGAATAGACGACCGTCCAGATCGTACCGCCGAGGAAAATGACCACGGCCGTCAGGATCATCGGGACGGAGGCAATCTTCGCGTTCAGGTTCCGCAGCCACTGGTTCGGTCGGCCCGAACCCTGAGTGTAGCCTGCCATGTTTGTTCCTCCGGAACTGCAATGGGTTTCGGACGATGGGCAGCGCCAATTGCGCCTTGCCTCATCAGGGCGACAACCACTCCCAAGGGCCCGCGAACGCGATCACGCGCGGACTGCCGGCACGGTCACGCCATGCCGGATGGGAGGCTTTGACCGGCCTCTTTTGAAAGCGAGGCCGGTCAAGGCAGTTGCGGTTACTCCGCCGCGGCGATGATGTCGGCGAAGCGCTTCTGCGCGTCTTCCGGCGTGATCGACGGGTTGGCGAAGAATTCGGAGAACAGGTCCTCCTTCTGCTTCTGGCTGTCGGCCGAAAGCAGCTGGTCGGTGCCCTGGATCACGTTGCCCTTGGCAAGGATATCAAGGCCCTTCTTCATGCAGTCGTTGGCAGCAGCAAGATCGACGTCGCCGCGCACCGGCAGCGAGCCCTTCTTGAGGTTGAATGCCACCTGCGTCTTCGGATCGAGCAGCGTCGAAGCGAGCGCTTCCTGCGCCTTAGACTTTTCCTCGTCCTTCAGGAGTGGGAAGTAGAAGGCATCGCCACCGGTCGAGATGATCTCGTTGACGCCGAGACCGGGCAAGCAGGTGTAGTCGGTTCCGGCCTTCTGGCCGGCAAGCGCGAATTCGCCTTGCGCCCAGTCGCCCATGATCTGGCCGCCGGCCTTGCCGGTGATCACCATGTTGGTCGCCTGGTTCCAGTCCTGGACATTGGTGCCCTTCGACATGCGGCGGGCGTCGTCGGCAGCCTTAAAGACCTTGGCGATCTCGGGGCCTGCGGCCACTTCCTCGTCCTTGTCGCCGAAGACCTTCTGGAAGGTATCCTTGCCGGCGATCGCCACCATCAAGACGTCGAAGGCGCCGGCTGCCTGCCACGGCTGACCGCCGACGGCGAGCGGCACGATGCCGGCCTTTTCGAGCGCCGGTGCGGCCGCAACGAACTCATCCCAGTTCTTCGGAACCTCGACGCCAGCCGTCTTGAAGGCGGCATTCGACAGCCACAGCCACTGCCAGGAGTGGATGTTGACCGGTGCGCAATAGATCTTGCCGTCGATCGTGCAGGAATCGAGCAGGCTCGCCGGCTTGATGATGTCCTTCCACTTCTCGCGGGTTGCGACATCGGTGAGATCGCGCATCAGTCCGGCCTGAACCAGTTCCTCGGCCTGGCGACCATGGTTGAACTGCGTGGCGCCCATCGGGTCGCCACCGGTGATGCGGCTGATCATGATCGGGCGGGCCGTGCCACCGGAACCGGCGATCGCGCCATCGACCCAGTGATTGCCCGTTGCATCGAACGCCTTGGCGAGTTCGGCGACTGCCGCCGCCTCACCGCCGGACGTCCACCAATGGGTCACCTCAAGATCGGCGGCACTCGCCGCACCGAGCGGCAGGGCCACGGCGGCTGAAAGCACCGCGGCGAAAGAACGTAAATTCATGAGTCTCCTCCCTCACTGTAACGTTACCGTAAAAAACTTAGTGCAATCGATTACAGGACGCAACACCCACCACAATCGATTTAAACAGAATCTTAAAAAACACCTATTGCGTGTAGATGGCGGCGGCATTCCAAAGCGCTTTGCACCCCCTGCCAGCACATTGGCGACCAACGGGAAATCCCTATAGCCTGCTGAAATTCATGTATTTTCGGCAAGAAAGGCACCCCGTCGCCGGGATCGCCAGTTCGCACGTGCAAAAATCACGCGTCGAAGGCTCTGATTCAACCTGCCCGCTCCATCTTTCGCAGTGCAGCAACGAAAACGCTCGACATAGCAACTGTATCGTTACAGATTTGAAGCAATTTGATCCGTCCAAAGCAGCATAGCCGCCAATGACTTTTCGTATATAAGGCGAGGAAGTGACAGGGCGACGGCGCGGCGGACGGGACTGAACCGACGCGTTTCGCTGCCGGGTGGGCAAACCGGCGGCGTGCGGACGAGAGAGTGGGCGGGTGACGGCAATGGACAACAAGACGAAAAACAGGCCGCAGTCACTGCCGGATGGGGCCCGGCCGACGCTGAAGACGATCGCCTTCATGACCGGGCTCGGCATCACCACGGTTTCGCGCGCATTGAAGGATGCGCCCGATATCGGCGCCGAAACCAAGGAGCGCGTCCGCCTCGTCGCCAAGCAGATCGGCTATCAGCCGAACCGCGCCGGCGTGCGTCTGCGCACCGGCAAGACCAATGTCATCAGCCTCGTCCTGACGCTCGAAGAAGAGATCATGGGCATCACCAGCCCGATGGTCGTCGGCATCACCGAAATTCTCGCCGGCACGCCCTATCATCTGGTCGTCACCCCCTATAGCGCCGTCAAGGACGCGATGGCGCCGATCCGCTATATCCTCGACACGGGCGCTGCCGATGGCGTCATCATTTCGCGCACCGAGCCGCACGACCCGCGTGTGGCGTTGCTCACCGAACGCGGTCTGCCCTTCGTCACCCACGGCCGCACCGAGATGGGCATCGTGCATCCCTATCACGACTTCGACAACGAGCGCTTCGCCTATGAGGCGGTGCGCAAGCTCGTCGCGCGCGGCCGGCGCAAGCTGGTGCTGCTCGAGCCGCCGCCGCACCTCACCTTCTATTCGCACATGCGCGCCGGCTTCGAGCGCGGACTTCGCGACTTCCAGGCCGACGCGGTCGGCTTCCACCAGACCAATATCGACCATTCGCTGGTCGAGATCCGCGACGCCTTCGAGGTGTTGATGCGCTCCGAGGACGCACCCGACGGCATCGTCTCGGGCAGCGGCTCCGGTGCGATCGCGCTGATCGCCGGCCTGGAGATGGCCAAGAAGAAGCTTGTCGAAGACTGTGACATGGTCTCGAAGTCCCCGAGCGACTTCCTGCGCTGGCTGCGCCCGGAAGTGATGACCATGTACGAGGACATCCGTGTGGCCGGCCGTGAACTCGCAAAAGCCGTCATCGGACACATCGACGGCCAGCCGGCGGAAACGCTGCAGAGCCTCAGCCAGCCGGAGTTCCAGCCGCCGATCTCGCGTGGTTTGCGCGCCTGAGGCGACGCCCGACGGTGCCTTTGGATTTGGCGAATACTTCTCCTCATCCCTGTGCTCGTCACAGGGATCCAGCAGCGCCGCATCCGCGGCGCGGAGGTTTCCTCAGCCCAAAGACTTGGGCTGAACTAGATTCCTGTGACGAGCACAGGAATGAGGGGTGGGGAAATGTCCGGCCACAAGCGACGAAGCGAGAGCCCAACGCGAGCATAGCGAAACCCGGAAATTCCCTTCCTGTCTTGCTTGTGACGCAGAAACCTGCGACAGGCCGGGGCAACAATTGGGCGCAAGTGCGCCCCGCTCCTCCCTTCAGGCTACCGCAGACATGATCCGTATCGAAAACATCAGCAAGCAGCTCAGCCACCGCATCCTTTTCATCGAAGCCTCCGCCGCACTGAACCGCGGCGAAAAGGTCGGCCTCGTCGGCCCGAACGGCGCCGGCAAGTCCTCGCTCTTCCGCATGATCACCGGTGAGGAAATCCCCGACGAAGGCCAGGTCGCCGTCGATAAGGGCGTCACCATCGGCTACTTCAATCAGGACGTCGGCGAGATGTCCGGCAACAGCGCGGTTTCCGAAGTGATGAACGGCGCCGGTCCGGTGAGCGAGGTCGCCGCCGAACTGCGCGAGCTCGAAGCCGCCATGGTCGACCCGGATCGCCTTGATGAAATGGACGCGATCATCGAGCGCTATGGCGAGGTGCAGGCGCGCTACGAGGAGCTCGACGGTTACGCGCTCGAGGGCCGCGCCCGCGAAGTACTGGCGGGCCTGAGCTTCTCCCAGGAGATGATGGACGGCGATGTCGGCAAGCTTTCGGGCGGCTGGAAGATGCGCGTGGCACTTGCCCGTATTCTGCTGATGCGCCCCGACGTGATGCTGCTCGACGAACCGAGCAACCACTTGGATCTCGAAAGCCTGATCTGGCTCGAAGACTTCCTCAAGAACTATGACGGCGCGCTGATGATGACCTCGCACGACCGCGAGTTCATGAACCGCATCATCACCAAGATCATCGAAATCGACGGCGGCCAGCTCAATGCCTACTCCGGCGACTACGGCTTCTACGAGCAGCAGCGCGCCCAGAACGAGAAGCAGCAGCAGGCGCAGTTCGAACGCCAACAGGCGATGCTCGCCAAGGAGATCAAATTCATCGAGCGCTTCAAGGCGCGCGCCTCTCACGCCTCGCAGGTGCAAAGCCGGGTGAAGAAGCTCGAAAAGATCGATCGCGTCGAGCCGCCGAAGCGCCGCCAGACGGTCAACTTTGAATTCCGCCCGGCGCCGCGCTCCGGCGAAGACGTCATCAACATCAAGGGCGTGCACAAGAAATACGGCAGCCGCAGCATCTATGAAGGCCTCGACTTCATGGTCCGCCGCCGCGAGCGCTGGTGCATCATGGGCATCAACGGCGCCGGCAAGTCGACGCTTTTGAAGCTCGTCGCCGGCTCGACCGAACCGGATGAAGGCAACGTCGCGCTCGGCGCCAGCGTCAAGATGGGTTACTTCGCCCAGCATGCGATGGACGTGCTCGACGGCGACCGCACGGTGCTGCAGCAGCTCGAAGACACCTTCCCGCAGGCCGGCCAGGCGCCGCTGCGCGCGCTTGCCGGCTGCTTCGGCTTTTCCGGCGACGATGTCGAAAAGAAGTGCCGCGTGCTTTCGGGCGGCGAGAAGGCACGCCTGGTGATGGCGATCATGCTCTTCGACCCGCCGAACCTGCTGGTGCTCGACGAGCCGACCAACCACCTGGACCTCGACACCAAGGAAATGCTGATCAAGGCGCTCGCGGACTACGAAGGCACCATGCTCTTCGTCTCGCACGATCGCCATTTCCTCGCAGCCCTTTCCAACCGCGTGCTGGAGCTGACGCCCGAAGGCATCCATCAGTATGGCGGCGGCTACACGGAATATGTCGAGCGCACCGGCCAGGAAGCGCCGGGTCTCCGGGGCTGACAGATTTAAAGCGAGCTGGGCGTCGCGCGCCGGCGCCCAGCATTTCGCAGTCACCGCCTTCCTCGGCGGGGACCGAGGACCTGCAAGCAGAGCCCAGACGCAAAACGCGACCCCGCTCTAAATCGGAACTGAAAAAACTAGGTTCTTGTGAAGCGCTGCCGTGGCAGCCCACCGATCCTAACGGATCGCCGCGCGAAATCGATGGGACTTTGGTCCGACTCTCGCAGCCAAAGGTCTGAGTGTCATTGCCGCGCCATGCACCGGTCACATATTGGGACGGCTGGGGCACCATCGCAGCAAGCACACGCTGCCAATCACTTGAGATAGGTGATGTTCGGCATGACATCGAAAATTGCATGGAAAGACCGGTTGACCGATTGCGCGTGGGACTTCCTGTCCAATCCCCTCACCACCGGCCTCTATCTGGCGCTCGCCATGCTTTGTGCTTTCGTCGGCGGCGCGACGACCGGTATTCCGGCCTACCTGCTCATGGCCATCGGCTTTCTGCTGGTGATCTTCGTCGACCCACCGAAGAGGCTGAGCAAGCTGCGGGACCGACGCCGCCGCACGCCACGGCCAAACACGGTTACGCCATTTCCGCGTCGAACGGATGAGCGCGAAACGATGCGCGGTTCGCAGCACCCGGGCGAACGCAGCCGAACCCGCGACGATCGCCGCGCTTCTCGGCGCTAGATGCGCCCGCCAGGGGTCTTTGGGACAACTGGCGTCACGCGGTGCACAAGCCAGGCCGGCAACAATCGGTACTTTCGGCCGTTTCCCGTGTGACGTACATTCACAGGAACGGACGCATGACGTCCACGATGCACGAAGGCCCTCCCGGAAGGGATGGCGAAGAAAGCGCGTGGGCACGATGAAGACCAAGCACTACGTGTTTCAGATTTTTCGCGCCGCCTTCACCGACAGGCTGGTGTTGATCATCATTGTGCTGATGATTGCCTCGCTGTTTGCCGTCCTGCCGATCAAGTCCTGCTCCAATCCCGGTGCTTCGGGTGGAGGCGAAGCCGCGGCGCTACCGGCGCCCGTCTCGATGACCGGCTAGCCAGAGAATCCCACGCGCCTCAGTCAATGTCTTGCCCCCTCAGCATCCAGCAATACCATAGAGGTTCTTCTTATGTTAAGTTCCGGCCAAAATGCGGGATTTACAATGTATCTCGCGTCAGGGTCCCTGTTTAGTCGTATCTTCATCGGCCTCGGGTCATAATTGACTGTGTATATGTAGTATTCATTTCCGCCCGCTCGCACACCAAGAACGCCGTAATAGAGTAAGAAATCGAGTACCGCTGCAAAACGATCTTCCCTAATTCCGCTGGACTTCAGAATTTTCTGCAGCGCTTCCTCTGTCAACGTATCGGCTGCATCCAAGAAGTGATAAAGGAGGTCTCGGGCCTCGGGGAACACGTCCGTCAGCTCACGGTCCAGCTCTGAAGTGATATCGGTCGAATAAGCCTTTAATCCTTTTTCGATATCACCTTCCTCAATCCTCTCATGCCGGAAGCTAGTGGCGAAGCCTCGACAATGGCTGAGTATTTTTATCAGGTTGCGAGGGCGCATGAGCGATCGTTCCGTGAGATAGATGAACGTCTCCTCTCCCTGGAAATGGGGCACACAGATCTGCCTCCAAATGCCGTCGAAAGCGGGATCAGTGCCATCCATACCCGCAACTAGGCGGAGTCGCAGCATTTCCTTAAGAAGATCGGCGTCGGACCAATCTAAGGTCGCCCGCATCTCTTTGCCATAATCCGTCGAATGCCTCATGAGGTGGTCATAGACATCGTTGCGTATGAAGATGATGCAATGAAAATCGTGTTCATCCCTTCGCATTTCTCGTTCCAGCTTTCGCCCTGCGTCAACAAGGCAACGGAGAACGATTGCGTCAAGAGCATCAAATCCCTGCGTGCTCCATCCCCGGTCGAGATTGTCAAAAAGAACCCATACCGACTTTTTGAACTCCAAATACTCAGACACTCTTCGGCGGAGTTCTCGTAGATCATGCGAATAGAGCAACTCCGTCACCTGACCTGTCGTCAGCCGCTGGCCCTGGGTGTCTCCGAAGCGGGATCTGTATTCGTTTACAATTCTCTGCGAGAGATTTGAAAGCCGTTCGGCAAAGTCGCCGTCAGTAGAAAAGTCCGGAGACTTGTATGCTTGTGCAAGATCCACGTAGAGTTGGTAGAGTTCGTGATCTTGCCTGTAGATCGATTGGTCTTTTTCAAGAAGCTTATAAGCCACCTCAAGAAGTATGAGATACTCCCAAAATGCCGTAATGAGATGTTCTCGGGCGCCCTCAGATAGGTGGTCGAAAATCTCTTCCTTCAGCTTAATTAGCTGATATCCATCCGGCCTCAGGTCAACTACGATATTACGTTTATCTTGGCGAGTTTTGTCACGCACGCTGATCCAAAGGGCCGTTTTTCCAGAGCCCTTTCTTCCTACGACGAGATTGACCTCTCCTTTCAACGCTCGTTCGTATTCATGTGTCCGCAGGTAGTAGCGGCCAAGCGTTGGCATCTCATTTTCTGCGCGCGGATCGCCGATCGTCAGCGACTGAAGCTTGGTTACTGCTTCGTTGGGTACAGGGTCCACGTTGGAATTGTAGGCCACGATAGCTGGGCAAAAATCAGCAACCGCGTTTATGATGTCTTCTTCTCGCCTGAAAGGGCGGACGACATCGCGGATATCCAGTGGTGCCGTGAAAGTAGCCGGTGCCATGATGAGCGTTGGCTTTTCCATTCCGTGAGACAGGCCAGCTACGAACATGATCCGGACGTTGTGGATAGCAGAGCCAAAAACGTTACCGTTTTGTAGAGCGAGAAATACTCCGGCAGATTGGCTTACTTGCTGGATCGCGTCGGTAGCACTGAGCCGTAGATCTTCTTCGGCGCTGAAACTCCGATAGGAGTAGAAGCCAGCTTTCTTCATTCGCGAAACGAGTAGCTTTTCGGCCTGCCCTACCAGCGGAGGGTCAACAGTGTAGATCAGAGCTCTCTTGTTTAAGGGAAAGGATGTTGGGAGGGGGCTCTCCTCGATGTGAGCCACCAGACGCGCCCGCAAATCTTCCACCGTTGAGTATTCATAGTAGCCCAAGGTATCAAAGATGCCGACTTCATTGGCAATGGCCTTGTCTCCGGTCGTCCCCCGGTGGCGTACCAAGAAAACCCGCTTGCCACGACCGATTGCAAATCCTACTTCATAAACGACGTTTAGATTGAGCGTCGTGATATCCGCAACGACGAACGGAGACTCGGTGATTTTCCCGAGAATTGGGCCAACTAATTCAGCGCCTGGAACGTCGTTAAACTCCCAGGGTTCGTAGCGAACCGGAATTGGCATCGCGTTCGCACGTCTGACCGCATCGAAGATAATCGTCGAGACTTCCGGCACGCGAGACGCGTAGGCAACAAAGGCGGTATTTTCTTTTGTACTCGGCATTGCAGCACACTCCTCACGACCGCAACCAATAGCCGAATGCTCCGATTCCCACCATGCTTTTGATTGCACGTCGGCGCGTCTGTACCAACTAGCATCTGTTCAAGACCAAAGGGCAGCATGAGCCCCAAACGCAAACGGGGCGACCCTAGGGCCGCCCCGCGTTGATTGCTTATCCTATCGCTCAGGCGTTGAGGCCGCTGCCCCACGGTCCGTGGTGGCTGTCGGCACCGTCGACGCGGTCGAAGCCGTGCGCGCCGAAGAAGTCGCGCTGCGCCTGGATGACGTTGGCCGTGCCGCGGCCGCGGCGGTAGCTATCGAAATAGCCGAGTGCCGAGGCAAGCGCCGGCACCGGCAGGCCGCCGAGGACGGCGGCCGAGACGACGCG
>NZ_JTLA01000145.1:0-2559 GCF_000799055.1 Ensifer sp. ZNC0028 | reverse complement strand
GTAAGCATCCGGTGAAGGCCGCAGGTCATGCGGCCTGAGCGTTCAGAGCCTTTGGTGTCCAATTCCACGGAAGCAATTGCTGCAGCCTGCTGACCGGCGTGTCCGCAATGTTGGCGAGGACGTCGGCAAGCCAGGCCTGCGGATCAATGTCGTTGAGCTTAGCACTCATGATCAGCGTCGCCATGGAGGCGGCACGCTCAGCACCGCGATCCGATCCGGCGAAGAGCCATGACTTCCTTCCAAGTGCAAAGCCTCGCAATGCCCGTTCGGCTGCATTGTTGGTCAGGCAAATCCGGCCGTCGTCGAGGAAGGGCGTGAAGCCGTCCCAACGCTTGAGCATGTAATCGATCGGCTCAGAGACTGGGGAACTGCGCGACAGTTTTGCCCGCTCGGTTTGAAGCCAGTCGCGCAGGTCGCCGACGAGCGGCAGGCTGTCCCTGCGTCGACGCTCCAGGCGTTGGTCGGCGGCAAGTCCGTTGATCTCCCGCTCGATGTCGAACAGGGCATCCATCCGTTTGACGGCTTCAAGTGCCATCGGCGAGATCGGCGCGGCGTTCTTTCCGCGCTTGGCATTCATGGCGATGTCGGACAGCACGAAGAACTTACGCCTCGCGTGCGACCAGCAGAGCGCCTGCGTCAGTGGACCGCGATCGCGATCAACCTTGAACAATGGATTGTAGCCGCCATAGGCATCCGCCTGCAGGATGCCGGTGAAGGTCTTCAAGTGACGTTCGGGGTGCTCCTGTCGCCGGTCTCGCGAAGCATAATAGAGTGCCGCCGGCGGAGACTGCCCGCCGAAAGGCCGGTCATCCCGGACATAGGTCCATATCCGGCCGGTATCGGTCTTGCCCCTCGCTAGGATCGGCACTGTCGTGTCATCGCCATGCACCCGCTCGGCAGCCAAAACATGCGCCTCGATCAGCGAATGAATGGGCTTGAGCGCCGCCGCACAAGCGCCGACCTGGTCGGCCAGCGTCGACAGGCTGAGATCAACCCCTTCGCGGGCATAGCGCTCACTCTGCCGGTTCAGCGGCTGATGTTGGGCGAACTTCTCAAACAGGATCATTGCCAGCAAGTTTGGCCCGACAAAGCCGCGCGGCGTCACATGGTAGGGGGCTGGCGGTTGGGTAATCTTCTCGCATTCGCGGCAGGAGAACTTCTCCCGCACTGTCTGGATCACTTTCCACTGGCGCGGGATGACCTCCAGCGTCTCCGTGATGTCCTCGCCGAGCTTCGACAACCTGGCCGAACCGCAGCAGGAGCAGCTTGTCGGAGCCGCGATAACGACCCGTTCGCGCGGGAGATGTTCGGGGAACGGTTTCCGTGACGGGCGCTTGCGCTCGAAGGCCCGGACTGCCGAGGCCTTGGCTGCGATCTCCGCCGCCAGTTCGTCTTCGCCAGCGTCGGCTTCGAGTTCCTCGAGCTGCAGCTCCATCTGTTCAAGGAGCCGCGCCTTGCGTTCTGAGCGGCTGCCGTAAAGTTCTCGACGAACCTTCTCGATCTCCAACTTCAGCCGCGCGATCAGTGCTTCGGAATGCGACACGAGCGCCTTTGCGCTGGCGGCTTGCGCCTTGGCGGCCGCTGCTTCTGCCTCGGCATTGATGCGCCGGGCACGCTCCTCGGCCAGCAGTGCAAGCGCACTGGCAAGGTCGTCCGGAAGCTCATCAATCGCGTCGTTCATGGCAGGATGGAATCATATTCGATCCCGCCATACCAGTGGTTTTGCTCATCCTGCCGACGTCGGACGCCAAGTCTTTTGCGGCATCCGCCAGTCGATGCCTTCCAACAGATAACCGAGCTGCGCCGGCGTAATCACCACCGTGCCGTCGGCTGCCGACGGCCAGATGAAACGGCCGCGTTCCAGCTTCTTTGTGAACAGACAGGCGCCTTGCCCGTCATGCCAGATCACTTTGAGCAGACCTCCACCGCGACCGCGAAACACGAACAAATGGCCGCACATCGGATCGCGCTTCAGCGTCTCTTGCACCATCAGCGACAGACCAGGGAAGCCTTTGCGCATGTCGGTATGGCCCGTCGCCAACCAGACCTTCACACCAGTCGGGACCGGGATCATCGCCGAGCCAGCACGACGTCGAGAATGCGACCCAGCGCCTCGGTGTCGATGTCGCTGTCTACCCGGACACGTCGACCTCGTCCCAGTTCAATCGTCACATCGCTGCGCTTCCGACGAGAATGCGATGGGACCGACGGTTCCGAGACAACGGGTTGGGCTGCAGGTGTGGCCTCCGACACGATTACAGGCACCAACGTGTTCGCCGTCTGCATCGACGGCTCCTCAATACGACAAAACTCCTTGCGCCAACGGAAGAGCTGACTGACGTGGATCCCGGCGGCGCGGGCGATCTCGGAGAGCACTGCGCCCGGTTCAAGGCAGGCAGCGACGAGGCGTTCCTTGTCGTCGCGGGACCAGCGCCGCCGACGCTCGACGGACGTGATCACTTCAATCGGATGCTTCGTCATATGACTACTCCTAGTGCTAGCACTAGGACTTGCAGCCTTCAGCCTAACTCAGCAAGGCGGCCGTCACCGGAGGGGTAC
>NZ_JTLA01000144.1:0-13316 GCF_000799055.1 Ensifer sp. ZNC0028 | reverse complement strand
TAACAACGCATTGAAAACAAACGATATTTCTATCCACAAGCAGCAACGACCACTTTCCGCCCGGGTAAACCGGCGGAAAACCGCCGGCAAAGGTGGGTCAACCGGCCTTGGCCTCGTCGTTGCCCCGCAGCAGACGGATCAAAGCCGAAAAGTCCTCGCCACCATGACCGAGCTTCTCGAACATCGAATAGAGTTGCGCCGCCTGCGCGCCCATCGGCGTCGTCGCTCCGGCGGCACTCGCCGCCTGCTGCGACAGCTTCAGATCCTTCAGCATCAGGCTTGCGGCAAAGCCCGGCTTATACTCGTTGTTGGCCGGCGAGGTCGGAACCGGGCCCGGCACCGGGCAATAGGTCGTCAGCGACCAGCACTGGCCGGACGAGGTCGACGCCACGTCGAACAGCGCCTGGTGAGACAGGCCGAGACGCTCCGCCAACACGAAAGCCTCACAGACACCGGCCATGGAAATGCCGAGGATCATGTTGTTGCAGATCTTTGCCGCCTGGCCCGCACCGACACCGCCACAATGGACGATCTTCTTGCCCATGGCGTCGAGCAGCGGCTTGCCGCGCGAAAAAGCCTCGTCGCTACCGCCGACCATGAAGGTCAAGGTGCCAGCCGAAGCACCACCGGTGCCACCGGAAACCGGCGCGTCGAGCGAGGGGCAGCCGATCTTTTCCGAGAGCGCATGCGCCTTGCGGGCGCTATCGACGTCGATCGTCGAACTGTCGATCAGCAGCGTGCCCGGATCGACGAAACCGAGAAGCTCGTCCCAGACGTAAAGGACATGGGCGCCGGCCGGGAGCATGGTGATGACGCATTCGGCGCCGCGCACCGCATGTGCAATCGAGCCGGCGACGGAAACGCCGGTCTTCGCCGCGGCGTTGCGCGAGGCTTCCGACAGGTCGAAGCCTGTGACCGCGTGTCCCGCCTTCACCAGATTGGCGGCCATCGGACCGCCCATATTGCCGAGCCCGATAAAGGCGATCTTCGTCATGGCATTCCTCCTCGCATTGAAACCCGGCCGAAGCCGAACCGCGCCCCGTCCTCAGGCGCTAGAACAGTGGTGGATGATCCTTCCCGTCGAAGCGCGACAGCAGGGCCGGCGTGACATCGGAGAGCCCAACCGACCATTTCGGATTGCGGTCCTTGTCGATCACCGCGGCGCGCACGCCCTCGTAGAAATCGGGATTGCCGAGCATGCCGAGCGTCGCCGAATACTCACGCTCCAGGCATTCGTTCAGCGATGCGCCGCGGCGACCGGCGCGCAGGAGATCGAGCGTCAGCTTCATGCTGAGGGCGGAACGGGAGTTCAGGAGCGCAAGCGTTTCCCTGGCGAAATCGGAACCATCGGCCTCGAGCGCCGCGAGGATCTCTTCGATCGTGTCGAAGGCAAAGCAACGGTCGATCGGGGCAAGATGGCCTTGAAGCGGCGTTGCCGGCGCTTGCGAAGCATGCTTGGCAATCACGCCGTCGACATCCGCGCTGCCCGCGGTCGCCGACAATGCGCCAAGATCCGCAATCAGTGTTTCCAGCTTGTCCGCAGCCACAAAACTGTCCGCGAGCCGCGCATGGATAGCGTCGGCCGCGACGATATCCCGGCCAGTGAGGCCGAGATAGGTGCCGAACTCGCCCGGCGCCTTCGGCAGCAGCCAAGTGGCCCCGACATCGGGGAAATAGCCGATGCCGGTTTCGGGCATGGCAAGCCGGGTGCGCTCGGTGACGATGCGGTGGCTGCCATGGGCGGAAATCCCGACGCCGCCGCCCATGACGATGCCGTCCATGATGGCGATGTAAGGTTTGCGGTAGCTGGAGATGCGGCTGTTGACGACGAACTCCTCGCGCCAGAACTGGGCGCCCTCCTCCGGACGCTCGCGGCCGCTTTCATAGATCATGCGGATATCGCCGCCGGCGCAGAGCCCGCGCTCGCCCTCACCGGTCACAAGCAAGGCGGCCACTGCCGGGTCGTTTTCGAATGCGGTCAGCGCTTCGGCGATCAACCGGATCATCGGCACGTTGAGGCTGTTGAGCGCGCGTGTGCGGTTCAGCCGGATCCGGCCAATCGCGCCCTGGCGCTCGACGATCACGTCCGGTGCTGGCGTCTGCATTTCCATGAGCGGTCTTTCCCGTTTCTGGCCTATTTCCGGCCGATAAGCGAACGCGCAACGATGAGGCGCATGATCTCGTTGGTGCCCTCAAGGATCTGGTGCACCCGGAGGTCCCTGACAATCTTCTCGACGCCATAATCTGCGAGATAACCGTAGCCGCCATGAAGCTGCAGCGCATCGTTGGCGACGGCAAAGCAGCGGTCGGTGACGAAGCGCTTGGCCATGGCGCAGAGTTTCGTCGCTTCCGGGTCGCCGGCATCAAGCGCCGAGGCGGCGCGCCAGAGGAAGGTGCGGGCGATTTCGAGATCGGTCGCCATGTCGGCGAGCCGGAACTGCAGCGCCTGGAATTCGCCGATCGCCTTGCCGAAGGCGCGACGCTCCTGAACGTAGGCCAGCGCCTTTTCGAAGGCGGATTGAGCACCGCCAAGCGAGGCGGCCGCGATGTTCAGGCGGCCACCATCAAGCCCACCCATGGCGATCTTGAAGCCGTCGCCTTCGCCGCCGAGACGATTTTCAGCGGATACGCGCACGCCGTCGAGCATGACGGCGCGGGTCGGCTGCACGTGCCAGCCCATCTTCTTCTCATTGGCGCCGAAGGTCAGGCCCGGCGCATCCTTCTCGACGATGAAGGTCGAGATACCCTTGGGGCCGTCTTCGCCGGTGCGCGCCATGATCACATAGAGGCCCGATTCGCCGGCCCCGGAGATGAACTGCTTCTGGCCGGTCAGGACATAATCTTCGCCGTCCTTGACCGCCTTGGTCTTCAGCGCCGCGGCATCCGAACCGGAACCGGGCTCGGTCAGGCAATAGCTTGCGAGCACGTCCATCGTCAGGAGCTTGGGCAGCAGCCGCTGGCGCTGCTCGTCGCTGCCGTAGCGGTCGATCATGCCGGCGCACATGTTGTGGATCGACATGAAGGAGGCGACGGCCGGGCAGCCGGTCGCCAAGGCTTCGATGATGATTGCAGCATCGAGCCGCGTGAGGCCCGTGCCGCCGACATCGTCACGGACGTAGATGCCGGCCATGCCGAGCGCCGCGGCCCCGCGCAGCGTATCGACCGGAAAATGCTTCTGCTGATCCCAGTCGATCGCGTGAGGGGCGATCTCGTCGCGGGCGAAGTCGAGCGCCATTTGACGAATGGCCTCCTGTTCCTCCGACAGGCGAAATTCCATATGCATGTCCTCCCTGACCGCATACCGGCTGCAGGCTTCCGGGCTTGCAGCAACTCAGAGCACTGCAGCGACCTTTAAGCGTCTCAGAGGACGCGCGTCGCTGCAGGCAATTGAGGCCTAGTTACACCAACTTTCCGCCAGGCCCAGATGCAACTTCTCACAGGGCCTGTTCAAAAATGAACAGACGGCCCGATCAACTCTCGCTTAGACGATACGGCAGAGCGCCACGTAAGTCATGATCCACAATCAGGCGACGCTTCAAGGGCGGTACGGCGCGGCTCGCGCATTTCGTCCTTTCGCAGATACGGCAGGAAATGCCGATCGGGTCGAAGGCGGCACGGTTGCCGAGGTCCATGTCGTCGGCATAGACGAAGGCGTCGGCGTAGGAGACCTCACAGCCAAGCGCGAGCGCATAGCGGGGCTGTGCAGCACGGAACCCGCCGCCGCCCTTGGTGATCTGGGTGGCGAGGCAGAGATAGCGCACGCCGTCAGGCGTTTCGGCCAATTGCCGGATGATCCGACCCGGCGTCTCGAAGGCCTGATGCACGTTCCAGAGCGGACAGGCGGCGCCGAAGCGGGCAAACTGCAACTTTGCCGCACTATGGCGCTTGGTGATGTTGCCGGCACGGTCGATGCGGGCAAAGAAGATCGGAATGCCCTTCTGCCCCGGCCGCTGCAGGGTCGAAAGGCGGTGACAGACCTGCTCCAACGAAGCGCCGAAACGGGCGGCGAGCAGTTCGATATCGTGCCGCAAGTCGCGGGCAGCCCTTGAGAACGCCTGATAGGGCAAGATGAGCGCACCGGCGAAATAGTTCTGCAGGCCGATGCGACAGATCTCATAGGCCTCTTCGGTGCGGAAACCGGCGCTGCCGGCCACCCGGTCGATCTCCTCGCGGGCATGAAGCTGGGCGATCTGCAATGCGATCTGGAAATCGCGCGTTGCCGGCGGGGCGTAAGGGTTGAGCGTCAGGATACGGGCACGCGGATCGAAGCGACGGATCGCCTCGTCGCCGGCGGCACCGCGCACGACACGGACGCCATGGCGTTGCTCCAGGTGGCTTGCCAGCGCCGCATGATTGTCGCCTTCGCCGAGCCCGAGTTCACCCGCCAGCCGCTCCGCGAGCATATCGATCTCGTGGATGTAATTGTCGACGAAATGAAAGAAGTCGCGCACTTCCTCATAGGGCGTGGTTTCGACGAAAGGGCCGCCGCGGCCGATGGTGTCGTCGATGCTTGCAAGCTGTTCGCTGTTGCGGCGATAGGCCTGGTGGCAGGTGATCAGTGCATGCGCCAGCCCCGGTGCGTTCTGGGCGACGAGCTTCAACTCCTGCAGGCTTGTCGAATAGGTCTCGAACAGGGGGTCGCTGAGCGCCTCCGAGAGCGCCGAAAGCAGGCGATCGCCCTCTCCGGTCGAAAGTTCGGCAATATCGATCTGGAATTTTTCGGCGAGCGCCAGCAAAACCGCCGCCGAAACCGGACGCTGGTTGTTCTCGATCTGGTTGAGATAGCTGGTGGAAATGCCGATGCGTTCAGCGAACTGGCCCTGTGTCGCCTTGTTTGCTTCCCGCATTTCCCGGACCTTGCGGCCGATATAGAGCTTGCCGATCGCCATATTTGCAACTTTGCAATTTACGTTTCACAAATTTCTCTATTTCACATTTGCACATGAAGGGACGTTTTTCCATCCACCCTTCGACGCTATTGCGAAGGTCGAAGCGCCTCTGCACAATCATTGAAAACGCCGGGCATTAAAAAAAATCGGGAGGGCACCATGCGCGCCATACTAGAACAGGTCGAAGCCCGCCGGGCGGAAGCAAGAGCCGGCGGCGGGCAACGACGGATCGACGCCCAGCACGGCAAGGGCAAGCTGACGGCGCGCGAACGCATCGAGGTCTTGCTCGATGAAGGCTCCTTCGAAGAATACGACATGTATGTCACGCACCGCTGCGTCGATTTCGGCATGGAGGGCCAGAAGGTCGCGGGCGACGGCGTCGTCACCGGCTGGGGCACGATCAACGGCCGCCAGGTCTATGTCTTTTCCCAGGACTTCACGGTGCTCGGCGGTTCGCTGTCGGAAACCCATGCGCAGAAGATCTGCAAGATCATGGATATGGCCGTGCGCAACGGCGCGCCGGTCATCGGCCTCAACGACTCGGGCGGCGCCCGCATCCAGGAAGGCGTGGCGTCGCTCGCCGGCTATGCCGAGGTCTTCCGCCGCAATGCCGAAGCCTCGGGCGTCATCCCGCAGATCTCGGTCATCATGGGGCCTTGCGCCGGTGGCGCCGTCTATTCGCCTGCCATGACCGACTTCATCTTCATGGTCCGGGACAGTTCCTACATGTTCGTGACCGGGCCCGACGTCGTAAAGACCGTGACCAACGAGATCGTCACGGCCGAAGAACTCGGCGGTGCGGGCACGCACACGAAAAAGTCCTCCGTCGCCGACGCGGCCTATGAGAACGATATTGAAACGCTTGAGCATGTGCGCCTGCTCTTCGATTTCCTGCCGCTCAACAACCGCGAGAAGCCGCCGGTGCGTCCCTTCCACGACGACCCGGCGCGGCTCGAAATGCGTTTGGACAGCCTCATCCCCGATAGCGCCACCAAGCCCTACGACATGAAGGAGCTGATCCTGGCGCTTGCCGACGAAGGCGACTTCTTCGAGTTGCAGCAGAGCTTTGCCAAGAACATCATCACCGGCTTCATCCGCATGGAAGGCCAGACGGTCGGTGTTGTTGCCAACCAGCCGATGGTGCTTGCCGGCTGCCTCGATATCGACAGTTCGCGCAAGGCCGCGCGGTTCGTGCGCTTCTGCGACGCCTTCTCGATCCCGATCCTGACGCTGGTCGACGTGCCCGGCTTCCTTCCCGGCACCGCGCAGGAATATGGCGGCGTCATCAAGCACGGCGCCAAGCTGCTCTTTGCCTATAGCCAGGCGATCGTGCCGATGGTGACGCTGATCACGCGGAAAGCCTATGGCGGCGCCTATGACGTCATGGCCTCCAAGCACATCGGCGCCGATGTCAATTATGCTTGGCCCACCGCCGAGATCGCCGTGATGGGCGCCAAGGGCGCGACCGAAATCCTCTATCGCTCGGAGCTCGGCGACGCCGAGAAGATCGCGGCGCGCACGAAGGAATACGAGGAGCGCTTCGCCAATCCGTTCGTGGCGGCAGAGCGTGGTTTCATCGACGAGGTGATCATGCCGCATTCGTCGCGTCGCCGCATCGCCCGAGCCTTCGCATCCTTGCGCAACAAGCAGGTTGATGTCCGCTGGCGCAAGCACGACACGATCCCGCTCTGATGGAGGCCATGATGGAACGGGAGCCGGAGCGCGTGATGACGCCGGAAGAAGCCCGACGCGACCACTGGCAGATGCTGCGCTACATGACCGTCAACGCGCTGATCGGCGTGGCGATCGGGGCCATAACGGCCGGCGTTCTCATCTGGCTCAATATCGGCGCGGTCGGCACCCACATCATCCGCTCGACGAGCCCGGTGCTCGCCACGCTCATGGTCGTCGTGCCCTTCGCGCTGCTTTTCGGCGGTGCGGCCGCCGCATCGTCGATCGCGCTTTTGCCGTATCGCCGCAAGTTCAAACGCTGACGCGCAGTCCTCAGGATTTGAAAGAGAAACAGATGTTCAAGAAAATCCTTATCGCCAACCGTGGTGAAATCGCCTGCCGCGTCATCAAGACCGCAAAGAAGCTCGGCATCGCCACCGTTGCCGTCTATTCCGACGCCGATCGCGATGCGATGCATGTGCGCATGGCTGATGAGGCCGTGCATATCGGACCGTCGCCCTCGGCGCAGTCCTATATCGTCATCGACAAGATCATCGATGCTATCCGCAAGACCGGCGCCGATGCCGTTCATCCGGGCTATGGCTTTCTCTCGGAAAACGCCGCCTTTGCGCAAGCGCTTGAGAAGGAGGGCGTTGCCTTCATCGGCCCGCCGGTTGGCGCGATCCAGGCGATGGGCGACAAGATCACCTCGAAGAAGCTCGCGGCCGAAGCGGGTGTCTCCACGGTGCCTGGCCACATGGGCCTGATCGAAGATGCCGACGAGGCGGTCCGGATCGCCGGTTCGATCGGCTATCCCGTGATGATAAAGGCGTCGGCCGGCGGCGGCGGCAAGGGCATGCGCATCGCCTGGAACGACCAGGAAGCGCGCGAAGGCTTCCAGTCCTCGAAGAACGAGGCGAAGAACGCCTTTGGCGACGATCGCATCTTCATCGAAAAATTTGTGACCGAGCCGCGCCATATCGAGATCCAGGTGCTCGGTGACAAGCACGGCAATACGCTCTATCTCGGCGAGCGCGAGTGCTCGATCCAGCGTCGCAACCAAAAGGTCATCGAAGAGGCCCCCTCGCCCTTCCTCGACGCCGAGACCCGCAAGGCCATGGGTGAGCAGGCGGTCGCGCTTGCCAAGGCCGTCGGCTACCACTCGGCCGGCACCGTGGAATTCATCGTCGACGGCAAGCGCAACTTCTACTTCCTCGAAATGAACACCCGCCTGCAGGTGGAACATCCGGTGACCGAACTCATAACCGGGCTCGATCTCGTCGAACAGATGATCCGGGTCGCTAGCGGCGAAAAGCTCGCCTTCGGGCAAGGTGACGTGAAGCTCAACGGCTGGGCGATCGAAAGCCGGCTCTATGCCGAAGACCCCTATCGCAACTTCCTGCCGTCGATCGGCCGGCTGACGCGCTATCGTCCCCCGGTCGAGGGCACAAGCGACAACGGAACGGTGACGCGCAACGACACCGGCGTCTTCGAGGGCGGCGAGATCTCGATGTTCTACGACCCGATGATCGCAAAGCTCTGCACCTGGGGACCGGACCGGCAGACGGCGGTCGAGGCCATGGCCGACGCGCTCGATCAGTTCGAGGTCGAAGGCATCGGCCATAACCTGCCGTTCCTGTCGGCCGTCATGCAACAGCAGCGTTTTAGAGAAGGCCGGCTGACGACCGCCTACATCACGGAAGAATTCGCCGACGGCTTCCATGGCGTTCCGGCGGAAGCGCCGGCGCTGCGCAAGCTTGCCGCCGTCGCGGTTTCGGTCAATCAGGCGCTGCAAGAGCGCGCCAGCCAGATTTCCGGGACGATCGGCAATCACCGGCGCGTGGTCGGCCATGACTGGGTGGTCAGCCTCGGCGATCACGCCTTCGCGGTAACGGCAGGGTCATCCGCCGACGGCGCCTTCGTCCGATTTGCCGATGGCAGCTCGGTTACCATCGCCGGAGACTGGGTGCCTGGTCGCACCCTTGCCACCTTCAACGTCGACAATGAACCCCTGAGCGTCAAAGTCGATCTGGTCGGAACCGCCATCCGGCTCCGCTGGCGCGGCATCGACGTCGTCACGCACGTCAGAAGCCCGCGGGTTGCGGAGTTGGCGCGGCTGATGCCGAAGAAGCTGCCGCCGGACACCTCGCGCATGCTGCTCTGCCCGATGCCGGGTGTGATCACCTCGGTCACGGTCAAGGCCGGCGATACGGTCGAGGCCGGACAGGCGCTTGCCGTGGTTGAAGCGATGAAGATGGAGAACATCCTGCGCGCCGAAAAGAAGGCCGTGGTCAAGCGCGTGGCGGTCGCCGCCGGGGCCAGCCTCGCGGTCGACGAACTGATCATGGAATTCGAGTGACTGTCATAGCCGCCCTCATTCCTGTGCTTGTCACAGGAATCCAGCAGCGTCGCGTCTGCGATGCGAAGAATTCACTCTTTCACGCGAAGGACTTCGCGTGACTGGATCCCTGTGACAAGCACAGGGATGAGGCAAGGAAGGCGCCCTTTTCGGGCAAGGAGCTAACGATGAGCCAAAAGACCATCAAGGACTGGGAAACGCTCGCGGAGCGCGAACTGAAGGCCGCGCCGGAAAGCCTCACCTGGCAGACGCCCGAAGGCATCGCGGTGAAACCGCTCTATACGGCTGATGACCTCGACGGCATCGATCATCTCGCGTCACTACCGGGCTTCGAGCCGTTCGTGCGCGGGCCGCGCGCCACTATGTATGCCGGCCGCCCCTGGACGATCCGCCAATATGCCGGTTTCTCCACGGCCGAAGCGTCCAACGCCTTCTACCGCAAGAACCTCGCGGCGGGACAGAAGGGCCTCTCGGTTGCCTTCGATCTCGCGACCCACCGCGGCTATGACAGCGACCATCCGCGCGTCGAAGGCGATGTCGGCAAGGCGGGTGTTGCGATCGACTCGGTCGAGGACATGAAGATCCTGTTCGATGGCATTCCGCTCGATGAAATGTCGGTGTCGATGACCATGAACGGCGCGGTGATCCCGATTCTGGCCTCCTTCATCGTCGCCGGCGAGGAACAGGGCGTGTCGCGCGACAAGCTCTCAGGCACGATCCAGAACGACATCCTCAAGGAGTTCATGGTCCGCAACACCTATATCTACCCGCCGGAACCGTCGATGCGCATCGTCGCCGATATCATCGAGTATACGGCGAAGGAGATGCCGAAGTTCAATTCGATCTCGATCTCCGGCTATCACATGCAAGAGGCCGGGGCGACGCTGGTGCAGGAGCTCGCCTTCACGCTTGCCGACGGGCGCGAATATGTGCGCGCCGCCCTTGCCAAGGGGCTGAACGTCGATGAATTCGCCGGCCGGCTTTCCTTCTTCTTTGCGATCGGCATGAGTTTCTTCATGGAGGCGGCGAAGCTTCGGGCGGCGCGCCTGCTCTGGACCCGGATCATGCAGGAGTTCGAGCCGAAGAAGCCGTCATCGCTGATGCTCAGGACCCATTGCCAGACATCGGGCGTCTCGCTGCAGGAGCAGGATCCCTACAACAACATCATCCGCACCGCGTTTGAGGCAATGTCGGCGGCCCTCGGCGGCACGCAATCGCTGCACACCAATTCCTTCGATGAAGCGATCGCTCTGCCGACGGAGTTTTCCGCCCGCATCGCCCGCAACACGCAGTTGATCCTGCAGCACGAGACCGGCGTCACCAAGGTCGTCGATCCGCTCGCCGGTTCCTACTATGTCGAAAGCCTGACCAACGAGCTCGCCGAAAAGGCTTGGGCGCTGATCGAGGAGGTCGAAGCGATGGGCGGCATGACCCGTGCGGTCAACGCCGGCCTGCCGAAGCGACTGATCGAAGAGGCAGCAACGCGCCGCCAGGCAGCCGTCGACAAGGGTGAGGAGATCATCGTCGGCGTCAACAAGTACCGGCTCGACAACGAAGAGCCGATCGACATTCTGGAGATCGACAACAGCGCCGTGCGCGCCGCACAGATCCGCCGCATCGAGGAGACCAAGCGGCGGCGCGACAGCGCGAAGGTGAAAGAGATCCTTGCTGCGGTTTCAAAGGTCGCATTGAGCGGCGAAGGCAACCTCTTGGCGGCCGCCGTCGAAGCGGCGCGAGCGCGCGCCACCGTCGGCGAAATCTCCGATGCGATGCGCGGCGCCTTTGGCGACCACGCCGCCACCCCCAAGGTCGTCAGCAAGATCTACGGCAAGGCCTATGAGGGCGAGCCGGAACTCGAAGTGCTCTCCGGGCGTCTCGACGAAGTCTCGGCGAAACTCGGCCGCAAGCCGAAGATCATGGTCGCCAAGCTCGGCCAGGATGGCCACGATCGCGGCGCCAAGGTGATCGCGTCGGCCTTTGGCGACATCGGCTTCGACGTGCTTGCCGGGCCGCTGTTTCAGACGCCGGAGGAAGCGGCCGACATGGCGCTTGCGAGCAAGGTCAATGTCATCGGCGTCTCTTCGCTTGCTGCCGGCCACAAGACGCTGATGCCGCAATTGGCCGAAGCGCTGAAGAAGCGCGGCGGCGAGGATGTCATCGTCATCTGCGGCGGCGTCATCCCGCGCCAGGACTATGACTACCTCATGGAGAATGGTGTCTCCGCGGTGTTCGGTCCCGGCACCAACGTGCTCGACGCGGCACGCGCGGTGCTCGACCTGATCGAGGGCAAGCGCCGCAACATCTGATGCCGGGCGACGCGGAGGGCATTGTCTCTCCGTTCGCCCCAAGCGGTTGTCGTTACCGGCCGACGCAACTATGGTGTCGGCATGACGTCGATCGCCGAAGTTTTCGGACCCTTTGCCCTGATGGCGCGCCTTGTCGTCCGCTTCTGGCCGCAGCTCCTACTGATCGGCGCTTGCGGCGCCATCGCGCACGATCTCCTGATGCGCACAGCGGTCTGGATCGGGATGCAGCATCCGCTCGGTGGCATGGTCACGCTCTCCCTCGTCGTGCTGGCGAAGCTCGTCGTCATCGTGCTGATGTTCATGGTCCTTCGACCGGGCTTGCCGGCACTCGAAGCGCTCCGCCAGCAACCGGCGGCGGCGCCTGTCGAGACAAAGGCGCCGAAGGCCGAGCGCAGGCTGCTCGCCGTCACAGCCGCTGCCCTGCTGCCATTCTTTGCCTACTACGCCGCCTGGGGGTTTCTCGGCGATACCGTGCGCGAATATTCGCGATCAGCACTTGCTGCCGTGGCTTTCGGCGAAAAAGCCAACTTCTTCGATATTCTGGGATCGCGCGGCGTTCTCGTGTCGATCGCGCTCTGCTGGCTGTTGCGCTGGGGCGCAAAACGCGTGAGCAAGCGGAGCGAAGCGCCCTTCTGGCGTCTGCTGATCGTGGCCGCAGATGCCAGCTGGATCTTCATCGGTCTCTACGGCCTGTCAGTCTGGAAGGACCAGGTGATCACTTGGCTTGGCGCCGGCAAGCTTTTGAGCATGAACGGCTTCGCCTTCACCGGCATTGCGTATGCCGCCGAGACCTTCGTGCCGGTGGAACTGAGAAAGCCTGACTGGAATAGCGAGGCGACAGGCCTGTTCTTCTATGCGCTCCTTCCGGTCATCTGGCTGGTCATGGCGGCCATCATCAACGGCTACGAACTTTCGAGCGCAACACAGCGCGCCCGCCCAGCATCGGCAAAGCCGCGCCGCGCCCGCACGCTGCGCAAATGGGTCGCCGATTTTTTCGACCACTTCGTCAGCGATTATCGCTCCCGTTATGCGCCGATCTGGACCTGCCTGAAGTTGACGCTCGGCTCGGGGTTGGCGGCACTTTTTGCTTTCATCATTGCCTACAATGCCATTTCCTGGCACGGGGCCTGGGCCTGGTATGCGGCAACACGGACGCTGGACGTGGCTGATTTCGCGAACTGGCGGCTCGTTTTCAATGCCTTGAGCCTTTTCATCGGCAGTCCCAGCGATCTCAACGGCGGCATCGTGCTCGATTCCCTGCGCATCACCCTTTTGGCGGCGATGCTCGAACATGCCGTTTCCCGTCAGGCCGATAAGGCCGAGATCAACTACGCGTCCACTTGAACACCAGCGTCTCGTCACTGGCGCCTGGATATTCGATCCGGAGCGAAAGGTCCCGCGCCTCCGCCGGAACGATGAAGCTCTCGGCCATGCGGACGGCCGTGCCGGCCTTGGCATCGGCAAAGGCCAGGACACTGCAGCGCGGACGCTCGGCCACCTCCGGATACATCTTTCGCACGATCGGCTCGGTCAGGATGACCGGTTCGAACTGACGTCCTTTGCCGTCGATCAGCCGGACGCGGCAGGCGCCCTTCGACAAAGCGGCGAGATCGGTCGACGATGCCTCGAATTCGGCGAGAATAACGCGTGCGTCGTCGGTGCGCGGCAGGCGCCGCATATCCATAAGTTTCCATTGCCCGCCGGCGAAGGCCTGCGCTGCCCCATCTTCGACGACGATTTCCGCACTGCCGCCGGCGAGCCATTGGCTCTCAAGAAGGCTGTCCCATGCGCGGGCGACGAAAGCGAGCGGCAGCGCGACAATCAGCGCCAGCAGGCAGGTCCAGAAGGTGCGTTTCTCGCTCATGACTGCCTCCCTCAGCGCGCGGCCAGCGTCCAGGGCGCGCCGCTGCCGCTGCGCCCAATGGTGACGGTCGGCTTGATCTCGGCCGGCTTCTTGTCGCCGAGCACAATCGAGAGTTCCTCGGCGAGCGGCGACACACGACTGCGTGCGACGAGCAGCGTGCCCTTGTCGACGGCCGCCTCGGGAAGCTCGAAGGCAAGCAGCACCGGCCTTGGCAGGCCGGGCTCGAG
>NZ_JTLA01000014.1:0-23087 GCF_000799055.1 Ensifer sp. ZNC0028 | reverse complement strand
CCATGGCCGGCCTTGCCGAAGTGGCGGGCAGCGGCGACGACAGCTTCTGGACCTGGCGCGAGGAAATGTATCGCACCGTCGGGCTGGTAAGCCCCGACGATGTCGAGGCGATCGCCGCCAAGCTCTATATGGAAATGCTGAAGGGCGGTTTCGGCCACGTCGCCGAATTCCACTACCTGCACCACCAGGCCGATGGCACCCCCTATGCCGACCCGGCCGAGATGTCGCTGCGCATCCTCGCCGCCGCCCGCACCACCGGCATCGGCCTCACGCATTTGCCTGTCTTCTACGCCCACGCCAATTTCGGCGGCGTCGCGCCCAATCCCGGCCAGCGGCCATTCCTGCACGATCCTGATCGTTTCCTCGCACTGCTTGAGCGGCTCGCGCCGCTCTGCCGCGACGCCGGCCATACGCTCGGCTACGCCATCCATTCGCTGCGCGCCGCAACGCCCGAGGAGATGCGCACCATCCTCGATGCCGCCCCCGTTGCCGGCCCGATCCACATCCATGTGGCCGAGCAGACCAAGGAAGTCGACGACAGCCTCGCCTGGAGCGGCCGTCGCCCGGTCGAATGGCTGCTCGACGAAATGCCGATCGATCAGCGCTGGTGCGCGATCCACGCGACGCACCTGACGGAAAGCGAACGCCAGCGCCTGGCGCGTTCCGGCGCCGTTGCCGGCCTCTGCCCCGCAACCGAGGCCAATCTCGGTGACGGCATCTTCCCGGCGGTCGACTTCATGGCTGAGGGCGGCACCTTCGGTGTCGGCACCGACAGCCATGTGGCAACCAGCGTCGCGGAGGAACTGCGGCTGCTCGAATACGGCCAGCGTCTGCGCGACCGCCGCCGCAACCGTCTGGCGACGGGCCCAGGCGCCTCGATCGGCCGCACCATTTTCGACGCAGCGCTGAAGGGCGGCGCCCAGGCGGCCGGTCAGAACACGGCGGGCATCACCGTCGGCGCACGCGCCGATTTCATCGTGCTCGACGGCGACAACCCTTACATCGCCGCCGCAAGCGGCAACCAGATCCTCGACCGCTGGCTGTTTGCGCTCGGCGGCGAGACTGTTCGCGACGTCATGGTCGCGGGCACGTGGAAGATCCGGAACGGACGCCACGATCGGGAGGAAGAGATCGACCGCGCCTTTGCGCGGGTGCTGATGAAACTCAAGTAATCGCCAAAGCCAATATCAAAACAGGGAACAGCTTTATGTCGATCAGCAAATTGAAACTCACGCTTGCCGCCACCGGCCTTTTGCTTGCCGCTTCCACCGGCAGCGCCAGCGCGTCCTATTGCGGCGACGGCAAGACCGTCATGTTCGCCGGCATCGATTGGGAGAGCGGCGCCTTCATCACCGAGGTGATGAAGACCATTCTTGCCAAGGGCTACGACTGCCAGGTGGATTCGATCCCCGGCAACTCGGTGACGCTGGAACAGGCGACCGCCAACAACGACGTCCAGATCTTCGCCGAGGAATGGCTCGGCCGTTCCGACGTCTGGAACAAGGCGGTCGAGGAAAAGAAGGTTGTCGCCGTCGGCAAGACCTTCGTCGGCGCCAGCGAAGGCTGGTTCGTACCGGAATATGTCATCAAGGGCGACGCCAGCCGCAACATCGAAGCGAAGGCACCGGATCTGAAGGCCGTCTCGCAGCTTTCCGATCCCAAGATGGTCGAGCTCTTCGCCGATCCGGAAGAGCCCACCAAGGGTCGCTTCCTCAATTGCCCCTCGGGCTGGACCTGCGAAGGCGTGAGCTCCGCCAAGCTCGAGGCCTACAAGCTCGGCGAAACCTATGTGAACTTCCGTCCGGGCACGGGCACGGCGCTCGATTCCGCCATCACATCCGCCTATCTCCAGGGCGAGCCGATCCTCTTCTACTACTGGTCGCCGACCGCGATCATGGGCAAGTTCAAGCTCGTCCAGCTCGAAGAGCCGGCCTATAGCGAAGCCTGCTGGAAGGAGCTTTCGAGCGCCAACGGCAAGCGTGACCAGGGCTGCGCCTTCCCGTCGGTGGACGTTTCCTATGGCGTCAATAGCACCTTCGCGCAGGAAGCCCCCGAGATCATCGCCATCCTCGAAAAGGCGACCTTCCCGCTCGAAGCCGTCAACGGCAGCCTCGCCTACATGGCCGACAACAAGGTCGATGCGACGGCAGCCGCCGCCGAGTTCCTGAAGACCAAGGCCGACGTCTGGGGCAAGTGGGTTTCGGACGAAGCCCGCGGCAAGATCGAAGCCAGCCTGAAGTAATCCCGCAATCGCCACTCGAACCCTATCGCACCTCCGTGTCGGTGGGGATCGAGCGGCCTGTTGCGACCATACCCGAGGCAAGCGCCATCGATGACCGCAGGAGGCGGCTGTCTATGGCCCGAGCAAGGAACGTTTCCGATGTTTCCGGATTCTCTCAATCTCTCCATTCGCGGGCCGGTGAACGAGTTCATCCAGGCGCTGGTCAGCGGCTATGGCTGGGTGTTCAAGGCGATCAGCGCCGTCATCCTGAAGGCCGTCCTTTTCATCGAATGGATCCTGCGCGGCCTGCCCTGGTGGGTCGTCATACTGATTTTCATGGCGCTCGCCTGGCAGAGTTCTAAGCGCTGGACCCTGACGGTCGCCGTCGGCGTCCTGCTCTTCTTCGTCGGCGTGCTCGGCCTCTGGGACCTGACGATGCAGACTCTGGCGCTGATGCTGATGGCGACGATCGTCTCGGTCGTCATCGGCGTCCCCATGGGCATCCTCGTCGCCAAGAGCCGTGTGATGCGCAACATCACGCTGCCGGTGCTCGACGTCATGCAGACCATGCCGAGCTTCGTCTACCTGATCCCGGCGCTCATGCTCTTCGGCCTCGGCAAGGTGCCGGCGATCCTCGCCACCATCATCTACGCCGTGCCGCCTCTCATTCGCCTGACCGATCTCGGCATCCGCCAGGTCGACCATGAGGTCGTGGAAGCGGCGACTGCCTTTGGCGGCAGCCCCAACCAGATCCTCTTCGGCGTCGAGCTGCCGCTCGCCACGCCAACGATCATGGCCGGCCTCAACCAGACGATCATGATGGCGCTGTCGATGGTGGTGGTCGCCTCGATGATCGGCGCACGCGGCCTCGGCGAGCAGGTGCTGAACGGCATCCAGACGCTCGACGTCGGCAAGGGGCTCGAAGCCGGCATCGGCATCGTCATTCTCGCGATCGTACTCGACCGCATCACGCAAGGTTTTGGCAAGAGCCGGACGGAGGATCCCCGCAATGGCTGATATCGAGATCCGCAACGTCTACAAGATCTTCGGACAGGACGCCAAAGCCGCGCTCGCCATGGCCAAGGACGGGCTCAACAAGAGCGAAATCCTTGCCCGCTCCGGCTGCAGCGTCGGCCTCAACAATGTCAGCCTGACGATCGGCGCCGGCAAGATCTTCGTGATCATGGGGCTTTCCGGCTCCGGCAAGTCGACGCTGGTGCGCCACATCAACCGGCTGATCGAGCCGACGAGCGGCGAAGTGGCGTTCGACGGCAGCAACATCCTGGATCTTGACGCAAAAGCGCTGCGCACCTTCCGCATGCACCGCGTCAGCATGGTGTTCCAGAGCTTCGCGCTGATGCCGCACCGCACGGTGCTGCAGAACGTCGTCTACGGCCAGCGTGTGCGCGGCCTGCCGAAGGCTGAAGCCCGCGACATCGGCATGAAGTGGATCGAGACCGTTGGCCTTGCCGGCTACGACGCCAAGTTCCCGCACCAGCTCTCAGGCGGCATGAAGCAGCGCGTCGGGCTCGCCCGGGCGCTTGCCGCCGATACCGACGTGATCCTGATGGACGAGGCCTTCTCGGCGCTCGACCCGTTGATCCGTGCCGACATGCAGGACCAGTTGCTGCAACTGCAGCAGAACCTTTCAAAGACGATCGTCTTCATCACCCACGATCTCGACGAGGCGCTGCGCATCGGTTCGGAAATCGCCATCCTCAAGGACGGCCAGGTGGTGCAGGTCGGCACACCGGACGATATTCTGCAACGGCCGGCCAACGATTATGTTGCCCGCTTCGTGCAACGCCGACAGGGACGACCGGAAGCCCATGAGTGAGAATGTAGTTCTCGATGCGCCGCTGACCTGGAAGCAAATCGCGGCGGTTGCCAGTGGCGCACCGCTCGCGCTTTCCGATGCGGCACGCCAGCGCATCGTCCATGCCCGCAGGATCGTCGATGCGCTGGTCGAGTGCGGCATCCGCGGTTACGGCATCAATACCGGCGTTGGCGCACTCTGCGACGTCGTCATCGACCGCGACAACCAGCGGGCGCTGTCGCGCAACATCATCCTCAGCCACGCCTGCGGCGTCGGCGAACCGCTCGCCCGGCCCGAGGCCCGCGCGGTGATGGCGGCGCAGATCGCCAACTTCGCCCACGGCTATTCCGGCGTGCGCATCGAGACGGTCGAGGCGCTGCTGGCGCTCCTCAACGCCAACCTCATCCCCGACATTCCGTCGCGCGGATCGGTCGGTTATCTCACCCATGCAGCGGCGATCGGCCTCGTCTTGATCGGCCACGGTACCGTCGATGACGGCACCGGCAAGATTGGCGGCGCCGAGGCGCTCGCGCAGATCGGGCTAAAACCACTCAGGCTCGAAGCCAAGGAGGGTCTCAGCCTCGTCAACGGCACACCCTGCGCCACCGGCCTTGCAGCCTTGGCGCTGTCGCGCGCCGCCCACCTCTTCGACTGGGCGGATGCCGCCGCCGCCATGACCTATGAAAACCTCGGTAGCCAGGCGAATGCCTTCGCCGCCGGCCCGCTGGCGCTTCGTCGCTCGGACGGATTGGATGCGGTCGGAGCAACGCTGCGCACCTATCTCGCCGACAGCCCGATGCTGGCAGAGACCGCCGGCACCCGCACACAGGATCCCTTGAGCCTTCGCGCCGTGCCTCACGTGCATGGGGCCGCGCGCGATGCGCTCGCCCAGATAACAGAAGTCGTCGACCGCGAGCTTGTAAGCCTCACCGACAACCCGGCCGTGTCGGGCACGCCTGAGGCGCCAGAGGTACATTCGCAGGCCCATGCGGTCGGGGCTGCCCTCGGCCTTGCCATGGACAGCCTGGCGGTCGCCGTCGCCGAGGTCGCTGCCATTTCCGAGCGCCGCATCGACCGGCTGGTCAATCCGCTGGTGAGCCGCCTGCCGGCCTTCCTTGCCGGCGACAGCGGTGTTGCCTCCGGCTTCATGATCGCGCAATACACCGCTGCCTCGCTTGCCGCCGAAAACCGGCGCCTGGCCGCACCCGCCAGCCTTGACGGCGGCATCACCTCGGCGCTGCAGGAGGATATCCTCACCCATGCGACGCCGGCCGCCTGGAAGGCACTTGCGATCGCCGACAATCTCGAAACGATCCTTTCGATCGAGCTGCTCGCCGCGGCGCAAGCCTATGACCTGCAGCCGCGCGGCCGTGCCGCCCGTACCGGCGCGCTCTACCAACGCATCCGTGCGGAAATTCCCACCTATGCCGACGACCGGCCGCTCAACGGCGACTTCGCCCGCATGCGTACACTCATCGAAGGAGGCACGCCATGAAGGTCCTGCGCGCGAAAGACTACAAGCGCATGCCCTGGAAGAACGGCGGCGGTGAGACGGTGGAGATCGCCGTATTTCCGGAAAAAGCCTCGCTCGGCGATTTCGACTGGCGCGTCAGCATGGCGACGGTCGCCACCGATGGCCCCTTCTCCAGCTTCCCCGGCATCGACCGCACGCTGTCCATCCTTCAGGGCAAGGGCATGCGGCTGATGATCGAGGGGCGCGCACCCGCCTTGATGACCGGCGAGACGGCGCCGCTCCCCTTCCCGGCCGACGCCGCAACCTCGGCGACGCTCGTCGATGGTCCGATCGTCGACCTCAATGTCATGACACGGCGCGGCAAGCTCGCGCACTCGGTTCAGCGCCTGGCGATAGACCACCCCCACAGGGCGGAAAGCCTGGGGGGCACGACCCTCCTGCTTTGCCACGGCGGCGCCGTGCGGCTGGCCGCAGGCGAGACCACTGCCGATCTCGCAGCGGGCGACACGGCTGTGCTCACGGGCGCAACCGCCGTCACCATCGAACCGGCGGCCTCTGCCGTCCTCTTCCTGATCACCATCGACAAGCCGGCCGCCTGATCGGGCGCCGGCTCGCATCGTTCAGCCGCGCTTGAGATGCAGCAGCGGATAGGGCCGGCCCGCATCGTCGACAGGTGAACGCCCGACCACCTCAAAACCCATCCGCTGGTAGAAACCGGCGCCCGACACATTCTGCTCGTTGACGTCGACCGTCAGCACCGGATGCAGGCTCATCGCATGCTCGACGAGCCGCCGGCCGACACCTGCGCCGCGCGCGTCGGCATGGACGAAGAGCGAGTCGATCTGCGCCCCGCTCATGCCCATGAAACCGAGCGCCTGGTCATTTTCGTCCACGGCAATCCACAACTCGGCGGCCGGCAGATACTGGTCGCGCACCAGCACCTCGATTGCAGCAAAATCCTCCGGCGTCAGGAAATCATGGGTGGCGACGACGGCGCTACGCCAGATCTCGAAGGTGCGCGGAAAATCGGATGGACGGGAGGGGCGGATGGAAATGGTCATGATGCAATCGCTTCTGAAAATGCGGCGGCGGCGAGGCGTGCCGCGCGTCCGGTTGAGGCCAACGCAGCTTTGCGCGGGCGCCAGCCTGTGAAGATGTCCGGTCCTGATCCGGTCCGGCCGAGCCGCGCACCTTATCCGCAGCCCCGACGATCGCAAGCAATCTCTGCACCTGCGGTTTTCAGGCCACGCCGGTTAAGAATTCAGCAACCATATTTCATGTTCCCCGGGGAACAGCACAATTGACGCCACACGATAGTCTCCATGTCACGGTTTTTAACCACACATCAACAAGCGCAGGACATGGGGGACAAGGACATGATCAAAACCGCTTTCGGCGTCAACGTCACCGTACTGGTCTTCTCGATCACCGTGATCGCGATCATGCACTTCGCCCTGTCCCAATATCGCGCAGCCGAAATCGCCAACATCGACCTGCCGGACTACACGACGATCACTTCGTCGATTCATCGCTGAAGCGACCTACCCCGCGGCGGCAGCCGGGCAGCATGCCCGGCTGGTTTCTACGCACACCCTCTCAAGCCGCATCTGCAGGCGCTGCCATCGATGATGACGGCGCCTTTTTGCATCGATCATCGGCTCCATGTATGGCCGAAGGGATTATGATAGGGAACGCTGACTGAACGAATCGTCGCTCAAGACAGCGTTGACAGCATATCCAGGAAGGCCCGAAATGACGGATCCGCAAAACGAACTGAAACTCAGCGCCTTCACCTTCCACGAACAGGCCGTCCGCGCTTCGGTCGGCGGAAAAGCATTGGCACTTGATGCACTCGAGCTCGGCGGCGAAATCCTGGTGGTCCTCACTTGGCTCGGCAATACCGAGCGCGGCCTGCGCAAGCCGGAATATGTCCTGCCGTTGAGCGCCGTGGCGCACCAGGCGCTGAGCAGCGATGCAGAGGCGAAATACAAATGGGCCATTGGCGCGCCACTGCCGCAATCGCTGTTCGACGGCAGCGCGTCGCGGCAGTTCAGAAGGCAAATCGGGGTCAAGAGCGGACCGGCGCTGACCTTGCCCTTGAAGCCGCTGCACCATTGACCTGACGCAGACTGCCTCCTGCGCGACCAGCGGGTCGCGCAATGGGGCTGTTCGGGTTCCGGGACGGTGCACAGCGGTATGCCGATCCATCGTTCAGTGACGGTTCGTCAAATGAGGGAAGACAGCATCAACCGGCACCGTCTGGCTGGGCCTTGGCGGGTCCTTCCTCTTTGGCAGATGGAACTGCTTTGCCCATGCATCAATATCGTTTGCGAACGAGGCCGACGAACGGTTCGTAACCTCCATGAACATATAGAGTGCGCGGTTGTACCATTCAGGCGGCTCTACAACGTCGTCATCGTCAAACATCGACGTCGCGAAACCCTCTGGCAAACGGGATATGAGCTCGCCACTCCAGGTGCGAAACTCCTCAAGGTTTTGCATAACGTCGTTGTCAAAAAGATGCTGACAGGAGGTGACACGGTCACTCAAAACTTCTCGATGCAGGTTCCTTGCATTGACACAAACCCTGATGGCGAGCGTCAAACTTTGCTTGTCCCAACTTGGCTGGAACGTGTTTTTATCTACAAGTTCGTCGAACAATCGAAACTGTTCGCTGTAGTGCCTGAGTCTACCAGGCAAAAAGTCAGCGACCCGAGCCACGGCTAGTTTGGACGGGAGCATGGAAATCTCGATTGTTTCTCTGTGGCGCTGCTCTTGTTTGGCATCGCTCTTGATCATTTCACTGATCGTGTAGGCCGCCGCGCCTACTGCGAGCAGGCCCGTCAGCAGCGTCTGAAATTCTTTGAGAAACTCGAAGTACCCGTCGCCAGGTTTCCCAAACATTGCCGCGGGCAGCGTAGCGGCAAGTATTATCACCACCACATGCGACACCATTCTCGATCCGCGACCGTCGCTCATCGCATCTCCCCTCCCCGTAGAAGAACCCCTAGCTGCAAAAATAGGGCATGCGGCAGTGCAAGTCACGATCGCTGCGCTCTGGTGGGAGGGGTCCGATGACCAGCTCCCTTGCTGCCATTCATGTCGCCAAGAAGAAGCTCGGCCTGGACGATGACAGCTACCGTGCCAAGCTCACCCACATCACCGGCAAGTCTTCGACCAAAGACATGACCGAGCAAGAACGTCAGAGAGTGCTCGCGGTCTTCCGCAACGAAGGTTTTCAACCGGTGCCGAGCGCGCCCAGGCCGAACGGTCGCGCCAGCTCTCCGGCCGCTTTGCCGGCAAGCTGCGGTTCAACCTGACGCGCCTGGCGCCGATGCTCGAGGACGTCCGCGAGCGCCTAGCGGGCGTGATCCTGGAGAACCTCGACTGGTCGGAGTTCTTCGATCGAAGCGGAGTTGACCTATTCGGTCGGCGGCGGCAAAGGGACGCCGGCACGTGAACTGATCATCTCGAAAGGCACTCAGTGACAGACAACCCGCGACCCTCGGTGAAGCCGACACAGCATTGACTGAGGCGAAACCGGGCTCGACATGAACTTGGTGATGTGACGGCAATAAGCTCTTTGCCGTCGTCCCGCCGTCTCAGGACACAAGACGGATCAAATCACCCGTGTCTTGCGGACGTTTCTTGATCGACGCTATCGGGATGGATGTGGAAAAATGGTAGCGGAGGAGGGATTCGAACCCCCGACACAAGGATTATGATTCCTCTGCTCTAACCTACTGAGCTACTCCGCCGGGTACCGCGTCAGGGCTTCGAAGTGGAAGCCGTCTTGACTGGACGGGCGGCTTATACGGCCCGCTTCCGTCCACTGTCAACCCAAGTCTCCGGGAAAATGTGAAGTTTTCACAACAGCCCGGAAATCAACGGCTTCAGGCGGCTGCCTGCGCCGAGAGCAGGGCCTTCAGCGCGGCTTCCGCGCCGGCTTCGCGTTCCGATTTGCGAATAAATCCGCCGCCATAGACGCGCGCATCCTCGCCGACGCCGGAATAGAGCGCGCAGGCCTGGCCGGGCGCGATGCCGGCTTCGCCCTCGGCAAGCTCCACATAGATGCCCTCGTCGTCCATCGCGAGCACGGCCGGCGCCGGCTGGCGGGTGGAGCGCACCTTGGCGAAACATTCGAAGCCACGGGCGGCTGCCGCCTCGACGTCCTCGTCGCCTAGCCAGTTGACGTCGCGCAGGTAGACGCGGCGCGTCTCCAGCGCTTCCTTGGGGCCGACGATGACGCGGCGCGAGCGGGCGTCGAGATAGACGACGTAGAGCGGCTCGCCGGTCGCAACACCGATGCCGCGGCGCTGGCCGATCGTGTAGTGCAGGATGCCCTCATGCGTGCCGAGCACGCGGCCATCAAGATGCACGATGTCGCCGGAGAGTGCTGCATTCGGCTTCAGCTTTGAGACGATGTCGCTGTACTTGCCCTGCGGCACGAAACAGATGTCCTGGCTGTCGGCCTTCTGGGCGACAACAAGGCCCATCTCTTCGGCGAGCTTGCGGGTTTCGGCCTTGGAGAGGTGTCCCAACGGGAAGCGCAGGTAGTCGATCTGCTCCTGCGTCGTCGCGAAGAGGAAATAGCTCTGGTCACGGTCGGCATCCGTCGGCCGGTAGAGTGCCCGCTGGCCGGCATAGCGCGGGTTCGGGCTCGGGCGCGAGCGGATATAGTGGCCGGTCGCCAGCGCATCGGCACCGAGTTCCTTGGCCGTCAAAAGCAGGTCGGCAAACTTGACCGTCTGGTTGCAGGCAACGCATGGGATCGGTGTCTCGCCGGCGATATAGCTTTCGGCGAAGGGATTGATCACAGTTTCGCGGAAGCGCGCTTCGTAGTCGAGCACGTAATGGGGAATGCCGAGCGTTTCGCAGACGCGGCGCGCATCGTCGATGTCCTGGCCGGCACAGCAGGAACCGGCCCGGTGCACAGCGGCGCCGTGATCGTAGAGCTGCAGCGTGATGCCGAGAACGTCGTAGCCCTCGCGTTTGAGCAGGCCGGCAACGACGGAACTGTCGACGCCGCCGGACATGGCAACGACGACACGCGTATCTTCGGGCTTGCGGTCAAAATCGAGACTGTTCACGGGATCCAATCCGGCCTTCGGGCGGCAACCTTGCGCCTGCCCTGTTTCACGCTTCATGCGATGCTTTGCCGAGCAACTTTCGGCCCACGGCATCTTCGGCTCCGCGGCGGCCGGCATCAATCGGATGCATAGAGCGCGTCGCGGTACTTTCAGTTCCGCGACATATAGAAACTTGTCCGTCCGGCGGCAAGGCCGGCCGCTGCGGATGACATGCGCGTGCCTGGCCCTAAAGGCGTCAGATCAGCTTCAGCCGCATGGCGCGGGCAATCGCCTGCATGCGGTTGACGGCATCGAGCTTGCGGGTCGCGCTCTTGAAGTAGCTGCTGACCGTATAGGTCGAGATCCCCAGGATGATGCCGATCTCGTCGCTGCTCTTGCCGGCAGCCGCCCAACGCAGACATTCCAACTCGCGGCTCGACAGCTTTTCGCGTGCGGTATTGCCGGTGTCGAAGGTGCGCTCCAGGCATTCGAAAAGCTGAACCAAAGTGAGATACAGCGTGGCGCGCTCGACGCCGGCAGGCGCCTCCCGGCGCCCCGACAGCATGGCGATGAAGGGATCGCCGCCGCTTGTGTGCAGCAGCACCGCGAAATGGCGCGCCATCTCCGGATGGGCGAGCAGCCGGTGCACCATCGCCTCGTCCGCAGGCTTGGCCGCGACATCGAGCAGTTCGGCCCCGCCGGTTACCGGCAGCTTGGTGAAACGCAACTTTTCGACCAGCCCGCTCGACTGGAACGTCTCGCAGGCGTCGTATTGGCGCACCAGTTCGGACGGCCAGTTGCTGAGCACCAGCCGCTCGGAAAAGCGCTGCTGTTCGGCCAGCGGCATGCGCGCGATCATGAAATGGCCGAAGCCATAGCGCGCGATCAACCGCCGCATGAGATGCAGAAGTTCGTACTCGGTGCGCACCGTGGCCGTATCGATGTCCGAAAACATCTCCACCGTTTCAGCCTCGCGCAGCAAGGCCGGTTCATGCGATTCCTTCATCTGCGATCACCACATCCCCGGCGCCACCGCACCGGTCGAGAGAAATACAAACAACGCCCCACATCGTCAGGAGCATGAAATTCACCCGGCAGACGAAATAAAACTGCCGCTACCGGCCTGCCCGCGAAAGAAACGCGTCCGGTTGTGAAAAATATGACGATGCACCAAGAATGAATGCGGGAGCGTACATACGACGCTCATCCTTATTTCGGGGCTTCGTTACCAAAAATTTTAGTTAAAGTGAAATGTGGTATTTGCATGGCTCCCATGTCAATTCCGGGAGAATCCGGATTGTTCTCAAGCGTTTCCACAAGTCGGGGAAATATTGCCGCAAGTTTTGGGGGACGCCGCACATGGGCAAAGGCCCATCGGAAGTGTCTCAAATTATGAGCAAATTGTTACTTGACGCTTAGGCAAATGTTAAATGTGGCAGGCTAAGGTCACGGTCATATGGTCTTGAGTTTGTGTAGAGAGTCCCATGACCGAAATGATGCGACCACGCGTGAAATATGTCATCGGCCCCGATGGCAGCCCTCTGACGATTGCGGATCTGCCGCCGGCGAATACCCGGCGCTGGGTAATCCGCAGGAAGGCTGAGGTTGTTGCCGCCGTGCGCGGTGGCCTGTTGAGCCTGGAAGAAGCGTGCGAACGCTATACCCTTACTGTCGAGGAGTTCCTGTCCTGGCAGTCCTCGATCAACGATCACGGTCTCGCCGGCCTGCGCACCACTCGCATCCAGCAGTATCGCCACTAATTTCGCCCATCACAGGGCCATAGGTCGCGCGGCGGCTCCGGGTTCCCCGGGGCCGCCGCCGTCGTTTTTAAAGGTCCCGTGCGGACCGGCATTGGTTGCGTTTCGCGAACACACTGTGCACCGGCGATGGCCGAGCGGGCGATTCCGATTTGCGAAAAACTGCGCTAGCTTCCACGCAGACAAACCCGTTCACCAAGGAAGGTTGCCATGGAAATCTTGCACGAGGAAACTGGATCGCACGGCCGCTACTCGACATCAGTCGAAGGCCATACCGGTGAAATGACCTATTCGCGCACCTCGCCGCAACTGATCATCGTCGATCACACGCTCGTTCCGGATGCCCTGCGCGGCAAGGGCGTCGGCCAGGCCCTGGCCAAGCATGCGATCGAGGAAGCCCGCAAGGGCGGCTGGAAGATTATCCCCCTCTGCCCTTTCATGAAGGCCCAGGCGATGCGGCATCCCGAATGGCAGGATGTCATCCAGGGTTGAGACACCTGCGCCGGCGGCGGCGGCACAAATCTTAAATCGAAATCGCGTGCACCTTAAAAGAACCACGGCGCTGTCGGTCCCGAAACGAGAAGACCCGCCCGGATGCCGAGGCATCGGGCGGGTCTTTTTGTCTTGTCACGATCGTGCCGGATCGGATCATGCCAACCGCATGATCCGTCAAGGATGGAACCATCTGCTCCGAAACGGGCTATCGGCCCGTCCAACGGACAAATCCCCCTTGCCGCATCCGGCTCGGGGTTCAAATCACCCTTTGGACCAAGGCGTTACGGCCCGCTGCGCCGGATTGTGGCGCAGGAGCCGCAGCTATGCCCGCAGGCGGGTCGACGTGTCCCGCTCTTCGAGGGCCGCCGCCTTCGCGAATTCGGCCTGCACTTCTTCGAGCGCGAGTTCGGCAGCATCCTGCTGCGTCTTCAGCTCGCGAATGGAGACCTGAAGATTGTCGGCTCTCTGACGTGCGGCCTTGGCGAAGGTGGGATAGGCGAAGTGCTGGGGATCGGAGATACCCGACTTCTTCTCCTCGAAAATAATCTGATTTTCCAGATCCTTGGTCATCCGTTCGAACTCAGCCATCATCATCTGAAGCTGGTTCAGCTGACGCTGCTTCTCCCGGACCTGAAACTCCTTCAGGCGGACAAGGCTCTCACGTGCTTTCATACGCAATACTCCCGTGGATAACGAGACCCCGGTTACTGATTTGCCCGCGAGCCGGCCCGAACAGGGCCGGAAACGAAAAATCTTCAGCGATATTAACAAAAGCCTACCGCTGGTAACCTTTCGTTTACGGGCATCGTTAATCATAGGCGTGATGATTTAAGGCTCCGTAAATGCTGAGGCACGAAATGTGACCGCCCCGGCATTAACGAGTCAGAAGAGTCAGATAACGGGATTTCCTCATGTTTCACATGAGATTAGCCGTTCTGGATTCACGTTTGAAATCAGGAGACTGCTAAAAATATTTAACAAACTCGATACACCTTGCCAGAGGGAATCAGAATTTGTTAACCATTTGGTGGCAGCCTCCAAATCAGGCAACGACTGGATCCGTATCGCGTAAGGGTGCCACGACAACCTTGGGCGGCGGAAAAGGGGAAGAATATGCGGGTTCTATTAATTGAAGACGACAGTGCAACGGCTCAGAGCATTGAGCTGATGCTCAAGTCCGAGAGTTTCAACGTCTACACCACCGATCTCGGTGAAGAAGGCGTCGATCTCGGCAAACTTTATGACTATGACATCATCCTTCTCGACCTCAACCTGCCGGATATGTCCGGCTACGAAGTCTTGAGAACGCTGCGTCTTTCCAAGGTGAAGACGCCCATCCTGATTCTTTCGGGCATGGCCGGCATCGAAGACAAGGTTCGCGGCCTGGGCTTCGGCGCAGACGACTACATGACCAAGCCGTTCCACAAGGACGAACTGGTCGCTCGCATTCATGCGATCGTCCGCCGCTCCAAGGGCCACGCCCAGTCGGTCATCTCCACCGGCGAGCTTATCGTCAACCTGGATGCCAAGACGGTTGAAGTGGGCGGACAGCGCGTCCACCTGACCGGCAAGGAATACCAGATGCTCGAACTGCTCTCGCTGCGGAAGGGCACGACGCTTACCAAGGAAATGTTCCTGAACCACCTCTACGGCGGTATGGACGAGCCGGAACTGAAGATCATCGACGTCTTCATCTGCAAGCTGCGCAAGAAGCTCGCAAACGCCGCCGGCGGCGCCAACTACATCGAAACCGTCTGGGGCCGCGGCTATGTGCTGCGCGAGCCGGATGGTGCCGAATACGCCGAAACTGCCTGATTCCCTGCCAGGGCTTGCACCGATCCCCGCATGATGCGGGCCCGACATTCGAGAGTTTCGCAAAACCCGCCTATGAGGCGGGTTTTGTTTTGCGTGAAAGAGACCACGCCTACCGGTTTTGCGATGATATTGCCCCAGATCCAGGGCGCACCGCCCTCCCCTTCCCAATGATCGAAATCCCTGTTCGGCTCGCCGGGTTGGCACAACAAAAAGCCGCGGCAAACGCCACGGCTTGATTTCGCTGCAAGCATGCCAGGATAAGGCGGCTCAGGCCGCCATCGACTGGCTCGCAAAAACGCTGGTCAGGATCTTGCGGTCGAAAGGCTTCAGCAGGAAGTCGTCGGCACCAGCCCGCTTGCCGGCCATCATCTTCTTCAGGTCCGCTTCGACGACGCAGTAATAAATCCGCACCGACGGGCCGTTCGGCAGCCGGCGAATGTTGCCGATAAGCTCGAGCGCGCCTTCGAGACCTGCGTCGATGATCAGGATGTTCGGGAGTTCCGCTTCGCAGCGCACGAGCGCCTCAAGGCTGTTCGACGCCTCGTAAACCATAAAGCCCATGCCGGAGAGGATACGTTTTCCAACTTTCCGGACGACATCCGAGCCGTCGGCAATCATCAAACGTCGCATGTCCAACTCCCTTCGCCACTTACCTATACGCGTATCGGCATTCTTGAAACAACTCTATACAAATTTGGGAAAGATTTCGTTACGGAGTTTGCTTAACGAAGCTTTTTCGCGCGAGATCAACCCACTGAAAATGTTAAATTTTCCAAGATCCGGGTGACAGTAAAACGCTTATGGCAGATACGTTTCCGCCGGATGCGATGGCACCCGGCGGATGTCGAGACGTCAAGAAATCGGGGCGCCTGGCGCCGCCGACTTAAACCTCAGGCTGCATCTTGGCGGTGAAGATGATTTCCTCTCCGGTCGAGGTGACGGCGATTTCCATGCCCGCCTCCTCGCCGAGAAGCACCGTGTAATAGGGCTGGATCGAATGGGCGTCGACGGCCTCTTCCGGCGTGCCGGACAGGAGTTCCACCAGCCTTGGAGGCACGCGCATCATCCGGCCCTTGGCGACGAGCGTGAACACGGCGTCGAACTCCGGGTTCTCGAGCGTCACGTCGATCGAGCCGCCGCGTGGAATGGCGCCGTAAGCGATCAGGAAGAGGTTCAGGAGCAGCTTGACCCGGTTCTTGGCAATGATCGCCCGCGGGCCGTGCCAGTTGACCTCGGTCTTCTTCTCGGCTGCGGCAAAATCCTTCGCCGCCTTTTCCGCTTCGCCGGTATCGATCGACGCACCAACCGAGCCCGACGCGCCGAAGGCAAGGCGCGCAAACTTCAGCCGGACCGAGGCGTTGAGCGCGCTCGTGCGGATGAGATCCATCGCATCGGCGTCGGCCCCGCCCTCGTCGAGCAATTCCAGGCCGTTGTTGATGGCGCCGACCGGGGAGATGATGTCGTGGCAAACCCGGCTGCACAGAAGCGCGGCCAGATCGGGTCCCGTCAATGTCAGGTTCGGATTCGTTGCCATCTTAGTTCCTTGTTTGGTGCCATCGGCCGTCGCCTGGAGCACGCGCCGTGGTCACGCCGGTAAAGCCTCCTGCGTGAAGACGCAAGTCATGAGCTGCCCGGCGCAGCCGTTCATCAGTGGAACATAATGACACCACATTTGGTAAACCGATTGTTAAGACCATCGGTTCAAATTGCATGGAACTGGTCCAGACCCCACCTGGCCGCGCAGTGATCTGACTGTCGGCCACTGCAAACCCGCAAGCGAGCAAATTTCGCGCCTGACGGAGGATATGATGCATCAGATCATGAAGGCTGCCACATCGGCTGGCCGTGTTGTCCTGGCCACGATGTTTCTGGTCGCCGGCGCCCTGTCCGTCGCGCACGCCCAGTCGGCGAACAACAACAGCCAATACACCATGCAGGAAATCGTCGATGCCGGTCACGGCTTCTTCGGAGAAACCTCCGGCGGCCTTGCCAAGGTCGTCGAACGTGCCTTTGAACGCTACGGCCTGCCGAACGGCTACATTCTCGGACAGGAAGGCTCAGGCGCGTTCATCGCCGGCCTCACCTATGGCGAAGGCGAGCTCAACACCAAGAATGCCGGACAGCACAGCGTCTTCTGGCAGGGTCCGTCGCTCGGTATCGACTGGGGCGGCCAGGGCAGCCGCGCCATGATGCTGGTCTACAATCTGCCGAGCGTGCCGGCGCTCTACAAGCGCTTCGGCGGTGTCTCCGGCTCGGCCTATGTGGTCGCCGGCGTCGGCATGACGGTGCTGACCGACGAGAACATCGTCGTGGTGCCGATCCGCACCGGCATCGGCGCACGCCTCGGCGTCAATGTCGGCTACCTCAAGATGACCCAGAATCCGACCTGGAATCCCTTCTAAGACCGTTGCCGGACCTGCCTGTTGCAAAATCCGGCACCATAGACTTGCAGCGCACGAAACGTCATGTTTAGTGCAAGGAAACGGAAGATGGAGCGCCTGCCGTGCCCTTTGTGGCCGGGCAGGCGGTTCGGTTTCCGGTCCAGTTTCGAAACGGCCAGCTCGTGATCCAATTCTCGCTTCTCTTTGCCCTGGGCTTTCTGACGGCGATCATCATCGGTCTCCTGGTCGCACCGGCGATCCACCGCCGCATCGTGCGTTTCGCCGAGGACCGGCTGAAGGCGACGATGCCGCTCAGCCCCCAGGAGGTGCGCGCGCAGAAGGATGCGGCCCGCGCCGCTTTTGCCGCCGAGAATGCCCGCACGCTTCAGGCCCTGAAGCGCGAACGGGACAAGGGCGTGTCTCTGATGCTCACAAACGAGAAGAGCCTGCAGGAAGCCCGTCGCCTCAGCGGCGAAAACGCCGATCTGCATGCCCAGCTTGCCGACATGAACGTCGAGGCGGCAGACATGCGCTCGGCCATCCGCCAGTTCGAACAGCGCCTGGAGCGGATGAAGGCGACGCTCGACAGCGTCGAGCGGGACAACGCCGGCAAGGCCGACGAGATCAGGAAGCGTGACGTTCAACTCGCCCAGGATGCTGCCGAGACCGACAATCTGCGGATCAACCTGGCCGCACGCGACACCGAGGTCGAGCATCTGAAAAGCCGGATCGCCACGCTGCGCGACGAGCGCGAAGCCCTGCGCGGCGACTTGAAGACCGAGACCACCCATGCAAAGGAAATGGAGCTCCGCCTGTCGCGCGACGAAACCCGCCTGCACCGGCTGGAAGACAAGCTTGCGCGCGAAATGGCAACCAGCGCCGATCGCGAGAGCGCGCTTGAAAGGCGCGCCGGTGAAATCGAGAGATTGAAGGCCAAGGTGAAGGACACCAACCAGGAAATGCGTGACGCCGCCAAGGCCCTGCGCGCCGCCGGCGTCGCCTTTCCCTTGCGCCGCGACCGCAAGCCGGCATCCGAGCAGACGGGCAATGGTGCTGCAGCACCGGTCGAATTGGCAAACGGGGATTCCGGCTCCGTTGTCGCCGCCGACGACCTGCGCAATCGCGCCACCGCCCTTTCGGAGCGCCTGACCAACTCCAAGTCCGCAGCCCATGACGAAGCGCTGCGCGACGAAGTCGCTGCAATCGCCGCAGGCATGGTCGCGCTGACGGCGGCGAATGAGGGCGCCACCTCTCCCATCCCCAGCCTGCTCTCGGGCGAGGAAGAAGGCACAGCCAACAGAAAAAGCCTGGCGAAGCGCGTCAAGGATATTCTTCCGCGCGAGTAGGCGCCCGCAGCCGTCGGGGACTGCCTGCCCTCACACCAGCGCGACCCCTCAGATACGGCCGTTGATCAATGCCACCTGGTGCAATGCGATGCCGGCGGCGGTCGACACGTTGAGGCTGTCGAGCCCGGGCCGCTGGCGGATGCGCGCGGTCTGGATCGCGGTCATCACCGCTTGCGGCAGTCCCTCGCCCTCGGTCCCCATCAGAAGCGCCGTGCGCGGTGCCGGAGGGATTGCGCCGATGTCTGTCGTTCCTGCCGGCGACAGCCCCCAGATCGCAAAGCCTGCATCCTGCAGCCGCTCAAGCATGGCGGCGACGGAACCCTCGCGAGCGAAAGGCACCGTCAGCACGGAGCCGACGGAAACGCGGATCGCCTTGCGATACATCGGATCGCAGCTGGTCTCGTCCATCAGCACCGCATCGACCCCAAAGGCCGCCGCGTTGCGGAAAAGCGCACCCATGTTGTCGTGGTTGGAGATGCCGCAGGCCGCCAGCACCAGGCTCGACGTCGGCAGAGACGCGATCAGCGCATCGCGATCCGGTTCGCCTTCGCGGCGCCCGAGTGCCAGCACGCCGCGATGCATGTTGAAGCCGGCGATCGCGTCGAACACCTGCGCGTTCGCCACATAGACCGGGACGTCAGGCGGGAAACGCCGAAGAATGTCGCCGACGCCCTCCAGACGGTTTTCCAGAAGCAGGAGGGCCTCGGCGGCAAAACCGCGGCCGGCCGCGTGCGCGGCGGCCAGCATGCGTAGCACCACGGTGCCCTCGGCAATGAAGCGGCCCTGCCGCCCCGTCAGATCGCGCTCCTTGATCGAGACGAAACCGGCGATCCGGGGATCGGCGGGATCGTCGATGCGCAGGACGGGCGGGAGGGCGCCGGACATTTCGTCAGTTCGTCCGAACGGTGATATCCGCGACGATGCGGCCGGTGCCGATGTCGAAGACGATCGCGCGCGGCTCGGCACCGGGCAGGTTGCCGTAGAACAGCACCTGCGAGCCCGAAAGCGCGACATTCGTCACGGTGAAGCCGGCGGGCAGCGCGGCAACGGCGTTGAGCGGCGCCTCGCTCGGAACGACCGCGGCGGACGTCTGGGCCGGCGCCTTCTCATCCGTACGCGTCAGCTTGTAGACAATCGTTCCAAGGACAGCCATAAGCATGACCAACATGACGCCTGCCGAGACGAGCTGCAGCTTCACCATCTTGCGGCGGACATTTTCCATCGCCGGATCTAGCGGCTTGTCTTCCTGGTCATCGGGCTCGATTGCGGTCATGGCTGGCCTTTTTTCGGATTTTTAACGGAATGAACGACCCCTTTAAACAAGCAACGGCCAATAGGAAAGTCCTGACGGCGGGCGAGGATGCCGCAGGACGGCTCGATTCCTTCCTGACGGACGCACTTTCGGGTGAATTCTCCCGCAACCGTATCAAGGCTCTCATTGAGCAGGGTGCCGTGTCGGTCAACGGCAGGCCGGTGAGCGAGCCGAAGAAGAAGGTCCAGCCGGGGGACATCTTCGAGATCGACCTCCCGGAGCCGGAAGATCCCGAGCCGAAGGGCGAGAACATCCCCCTCGACGTGCTTTATGAGGACAGCGACCTGATCGTGCTGTGCAAGCCGGCCGGCCTCGTCGTGCATCCGGGCGCCGGCAACTGGACGGGCACGCTCGTCAATGCCCTGATCCACCACTGCGGCAGCAGCCTGTCGGGTATCGGCGGCGTCAAGCGCCCCGGCATCGTCCATCGCCTCGACAAGGAAACGAGCGGCGTCATGGTCGTCGCCAAGAACGATGCGGCCCATCGCCATCTCTCGGACCAGTTTGCCGACCACGGCCGCACCGGCCCGCTCGAGCGCGCCTACCGGGCGGTCGTCTGGGGCAGGCCACGGCAGTTGAAGGGCACGATCGACGCGCCGCTCGGCCGCGCCGGCGACCGAACGAAGCGCGCGGTCAAGCGCGAGGATAGCGACGACGCCCGCGAGGCGATCACCCACTACGAGGTGGTCGAGCGCTATCTCGAAAAGCCCGACGGCACCTCGCTCGCCTCGACGATCGAATGCCACCTGGAAACGGGCCGGACCCACCAGATCCGCGTGCACATGGCCCATATCGGCCATCCGCTGATCGGCGATCCCGAATACGGCGCGGCCTTCAGAACCAAGGCGAACCTTCTGCCGGATGCCGCCAAGGCCGTTGTCAACCAGTTCCACCGTCAGGCGCTGCACGCCTTCATGCTGCAGTTCGAGCACCCGTCGACCGGCGAGACCATGCATTTCGAAGCGCCGATGCCGGACGACATGGCAGCGCTGATCGAAGCGCTGCGCAGCGGAGAGTGACCGCCCCTTGAAATCCGTCGGAAGAATTCCGATCTAAAGCGAGCCTCTATTCGTGACATTTCCGTCGCTCCGGCGTCACATCCTTGTGAACCGGACTCCTTGAATCATGCTTTCGCCGTACTTATTTTCTACGTTCGTGGGGTCTTGACGAAGACCCACATGCCCGGCTTGCCGACCGGAGGCCGGAGACTAAAAAGGGGGGTGCTTCATATGGCCCGAAACAATTTGCCGACCATTGCCGCTGGAGAAGGCGGCCTTAATCGTTACCTCGACGAAATTCGCAAGTTCCCGATGCTTGAGCCGCAGGAAGAGTACATGCTCGCCAAGCGGTACCAGGAACACGACGACCGCAAAGCGGCGCACAAGCTTGTCACCAGCCACCTTCGCCTCGTCGCCAAGATCGCGATGGGTTATCGCGGCTACGGCCTGCCGATCGGCGAAGTCGTGTCGGAAGGCAATGTCGGCCTGATGCAGGCCGTGAAGAAGTTCGAGCCCGATCGCGGCTTCCGTCTCGCCACCTATGCAATGTGGTGGATCAAGGCGGCGATCCAGGAGTACATTCTGCGCTCGTGGTCGCTGGTCAAGATGGGCACGACCGCCAACCAGAAGCGGCTGTTCTTCAACCTGCGTCGCCTCAAGGGCAAGATCCAGGCACTCGATGAGGGTGACCTGAAGCCGGAGCATGTCAAGGAAATCGCCACCACCCTCAAGGTGAGCGAGGACGAAGTCGTTTCGATGAACCGCCGCCTGTCCGGCGACGCCTCGCTCAATGCGCCGATCAAGGCGAGCGAGGGCGAGTCCGGCCAATGGCAGGACTGGCTCGTCGACGACCACGACAACCAGGAAGAAATCCTGATCGAGCAGGACGAGCTCGAAAGCCGCCGGGCGCTGCTTGCAAACGCGATGAAAGTGCTCAACGACCGTGAGCGCCGCATCTTCGAGGCACGCCGCCTGACCGAAGATCCGCTGACGCTCGAGGATCTTTCGGCCGAATTCGACATCAGCCGCGAACGCGTCCGGCAGATCGAAGTTCGTGCGTTCGAAAAGGTCCAGGATGCCGTACGCAAGGCAGCGCTGGAGCGCGCCAACTCCCTGCGCGTCGTCGAAGGCGCCTAAGGCAACCGCAGCAACTTAAAGCGGCGGTTCTGCTTCAAGAACGCGAAACCCAATAAAAAACCCGGCGGTTGCTTCCGCCGGGTTTTTTGTATCTTCGGTTCTTGTCGAGCTTACTGGCTGTTGCTCTCGGCAGCCGTACCCGTCGCCGACCAGGCGCGCATAGCCTGGTTGAAGGCATCCGTGCCGCTCTGCCCCTTCTCAAGCGTCAGAAGCGCACGGCGACCGTTGCGGTAGGTCAGCGGGATATCGATCCAGCTGCGGCTGCGCAGCAGCTGGGTGTTGTTGCCGATGGCGTCCGTCGCATCGTTCAGAGCGATCATATGGAAGTCGTCGGTGATCTTGGCCGGAACCGCGATCAGGGCGTCGCCCCGATCCTGCTCGGTCCGCTTCATCGATACGCGTTGGACGCTGTCGATGGCGCCGCCCTCGAAATTCGACGGCAGCGAGAACACGAACTCGATGACGTGGCTTGCCGGCAGCGACGGATCCGCGTTTCGCTTGATCGTCATCAGCGCGGTCAGGCCGCGGTCCGGAACGGTGATCTGGGCCTGGATCGCCGGCTCGGGCTTGGCATCGCCGCCGGGCGATTCCTCCTTCACCGACCACGCCACGGTTCCCGGAACGGCCGTGGGCGAAGACTGGCCGAGACGCTCCTCGTAGAGGAACATCTTCTCGCCGGTGGCAAGGGCGACTTCAGGCTGGTTCGGCTGGCCGGCCGGCTGACCAGTCGCGGGCGCTCCGGCCTGGCCGGCCGTGCCACCTTGACCGCTCGCCGCTTCGACAGGCTTGCCTGCTTCCGTCTGCGGCGCCACGGACTTGCCTTCCTGCGCAGCGCTCTCGCCCGTTGGGTTGGCCGGGCCGTCGTCGGTCTCCGATCCGTCCGCCATCAGGCGCTGCGTGAACTTCGTCGAGTTGTTGTCCGGCGCAACCGTATCGTCATGCGCGGCCGGTTGCTGGGTGGCCGTTTCGCCAGCGGGCTGCGGTGGCGTGCTTTGCTCGGCCGGCGTTCCGCCAATGCCGGACACCGCCGAGCTTATCGACGACACCATGCCGGAAATCCAGGCGTTGCCGGCCTCGCGGTTCTGCCAATAGGCAAATCCGCCGCCGCCAAGCACGAGCAGGGCGACGCCCGCAATGACGAGACGCTTTACGCTGAAACGCGACGGCTTCGGCGTGGCCCGGTAGGATGTCGGCCTTGGCGCTGCTGGGGTTGCTTCGCCAGCCCGTTCCGGCTCGCGCGCTGCCGCCGTGGCTCCGGCTCCCGCC
>NZ_JTLA01000143.1:0-12127 GCF_000799055.1 Ensifer sp. ZNC0028 | reverse complement strand
TACATCACCGGCGCCGCGCCTCTCATCGAAATGCCTTTCCGTATCCTCTTTTGAAACAGACTAGCGGCAGAGATTTAACAGAGGGTTTGGCCGACTACTTGCATTCGGCGGTGTGGTGCGGGCACCAGCGCGTCAGACTGGCTGTCCGGCCGGGAAGCAGCGGTTTCTGGCTGCGTGCTCGACCGTGGTTACGCGGACGTTGCCGGAGGATCGATCGCGCGGTTCTCATTGGGGGCGATGGCCGTGTCCAGATCGCGCAGCATGGGGTCGAGCGTCGTTCAGCGCGACGCCAAGCACCAGCGGGTCGGGTATGGACTAACGTCGATGGGAACCCTCGAACAGCGCCGCCTGGTAGACTACGATAGCGCAGCGACGTTGCGCTAGGATGCTATGGGTCAGGTAATCGATCCGAACTCCATGCTGATCGGCTCAATCAGGCCCAGAAACGCATCACAACTGGCATTGCCAGCCCAGCTGCTGCATATGGCTATCGACCGTTCTTCGCTCACCGCGAAGGCAACGTCGACAAATGTTCCGTCTTGCAAGCGGACGAGCTTCTGTCCCAACCAACCAGGCTGCAGGGATAGATGGTTCGCAATCATCGCTGCGTGCGCCGTGCGCATCGTATCTTCGCTGACACCCGCACGCAGCCGGAATCGCCCGAACTCGATACCATCTCCAGACGTCATCAAAGCAATGCCATCGCCTGGAGCTGCATAATATTGCGCTTTCCCGAACTCGTTGATCGTTTCGCGGAATTGCGCAAAATCGGGCGACGATCCGACAATCTTTCCCGCGGATTGGGCCGCTTCTGCACTGTCCCATGCGATCAGGTCAGCGCGCTCAGCTTGATCTTTTTCGCCGCTCAGAGGCAGCCAGCCTCCAAAGCCCGGAAGGGCCGCAGCACGATTGCGCGCGATATCACGCTGTTGGTCGGCCACGGCCGGATTGCTAATCTTGTAGGTGACGATTTCAATACGTTGGGTTGTCATCGGCTTTCGCTCCTTCGCGTCCTGCGATTTCATGAACGCCGTTTCCTAACCCTACCCCCCTGACACCTTCTGTCAGGGGTATGATACAGGTTGATCCATGAAGACACTTCGCCTCTTTGCTCTGCTGGATCAATTGCGGGTCAGCCGGCATCCGGTCTCCGCCGAAGCGTTGGCGCAGCGTCTCGGCGTTTCTCCCCGCACGATTTATCGCGACATGGCGAGCCTTCAGTCCATGGGAGCGCCTGTTCGCGGTGAATCCGGGCTCGGTTATCAACTTGAGACCGGCTATTTCCTGCCCCCGCTACACTTTGATCCCGATGAGATGGAGGCGATCACGCTTGGACTGCGCCTTGTGATGGCGCGCGATCGCGCAGACCTGCACGACGCTGCAATGCGGGCTGCAGGTAAGGTCGCAAGCACTAGTGGGCCGGAAGGTAAGGAGATATTCCAAACCCTCCCACTGTTGGCCGTATCGCGGCAGCGAGCGACCGACGATCACGCCGCGAGATGGGGGAGTGTTGTTCGCAGAACTATCCGTGAGCGGCGAATTGTTGAATTGTCCTACTGCGACCTTGAAGGCCGCGGAAGCAACCGCCGCGTCCATCCGTTGGGACTGACCTTGTTCGATGATGTATGGCTGCTGACGGCTTGGTGTGAGTTGCGAGACGACTTTCGAAACTTTCGATTGGATCGCATAGGCGGGATCCAGGAAACAAACGATCGCTTCCGCCTTCAGAAAGGCCGGCGATTCACGGATTATCTCGCAACGCTATGGTCATCTGCCACCGTCCGATGAGACCGTGCTGTCACTCCAACTCGTCTCGGATCATTTTCGAGCAACAGCGAAACGCTGATGCTGACTTCCGCTGACGCTTGACCAAGCACCTAGCCGTGTCTCTGGCCTGCGTCTGAGGCCAACCACTTCAAACGGCGGCCTGACGAAGGTCCCACGCTCGATCCCGCTTAACCGCAATCTCAGATGCACGACGCCTATGACCACAGCTTGGATGCCTCGTCCCAAAAATGCTCAATGATATCAGGAACAAAAGTGGGCACTACCGAGTTTGAGGGAAAGCTCTACTGGCTAAAAACAAGGAACCATCATGAAAACTCTGCTGCTCGCCGGGGTATTCCTCGGCGCAACGACCTTTGGCGCGCTGGCGCAGACCGCAACCCCTCCCGCCACTGCGGATGGCGACAAACCGGCTGTTGCGACCCCCGACACGACCAATCCCACTGCACCGGTCGCCGGCTCCAACAGCTTTACCGAGGAACAGGCCAAGGACCGCATCAACGAGGCCGGTTACACCGAGATCACTGGGCTTAAGCTTGACGAGACCGGCGTTTGGCGCGCCACAGCGATGAAGGACGGCAAGTCCGTGCAAGTCGCTCTCGACTACCAAGGCAACATCGTCGCCAACTGATCCCTTAAGGAGACCTTTGATGAAAACGGTTACCGGACTTTTCGACGATCATGCCGACGCACGCGCAGCGGTTACAGCACTGGAAGATCGCGGCGTACCGTCGGATGATATCAGCATCGTTTCCAACAATGCTGGCGATCGCTATGGCAGCGCAGACGAGAGCAATGCGGCTGAAGGTGCAGGCACGGGCGCCGGTATCGGCGCTGCAGTTGGCGGGGTCGGCGGGTTGCTGACCGGCCTCGGCGTCATGGCGATCCCTGGCGTCGGACCGGTCGTCGCTGCCGGATGGCTTGCGGCCACCGCAGCAGGTGCGGCCGCAGGGGCTGTCGCCGGGGGTGCCGCTGGCGGGATCATCGGTGCGATGACGGAAGCGGGTGTCCCGGAGGAACATGCCCATGTCTATGCTGAGGGCGTGCGCCGCGGGGGCGCCGTCGTCACCGCCCGCGTCGATAACGCGCTCTACGCAGATGCCGAAGCCATTTTGCGCCGGGGCAGTTGGGTTGATCCCGTCCAGCGCCGCGCCTCTTACTCCGAACAGGGTTGGACAAGCTTTGACGAAATGCGCGATCCCTATACGGCCGAAGAGATCGAGAAGGAACGTTTGCGTCTTGAAAGCATGCGCTAAAGCCCCAATGAGGAGTTAGATTTGGCCCCAATGGGGCCGTTTCTTCTGGCGATCGCTAGGAACAACCTGTGCGCTGAGCCATATGTCAGCTCGCCGCATTCGAGTGCAGCGGCCCGATCCTCGCTGGCGTCGGTGTGACGGCGACTGAGGCCGGCGGCTCGGAAGCCTCGTCGCTGCGGGGCGTTCGCGAAATGGCCGCCGCCCCGAAGGGCGACGCCCATGCCCGGACTGTTCGTCAGGATTTCGAGGGAGAGGCTTTTTCCAGCCGGGCAACGGCTTTGGAATCGGTCGCCTGCTTGTGCAGCGCCTCCCAATCATGGGGCGGATTTCCGTCGTCCAGCATTCCCTTGAAGACCTTGTAGGCTTCCGCTTTAGAGCCGTAGGTGCGCAAGGTATTCTCGTCGTTCACCCAGGCGAAGATCATGACCTTGCTGGCGCTGCTATAGCGGAAGAACAGCCGGAAGCGGCCATTGCCGAACTTAGCGCGAAACCAGTGCTTGCGGTCATCGCCAAGGGTTGAGCCTTGGCGATAGATCGCCGCTGCCGGGTCCGATGGCACCGCGACGGTGACGAGCTGGATCAAGGCCGCAAGCAGCTTGGCATCGGCGGTTTTCTGATAGTCCTCCGGTCTCTTCGCCTTGAGCGCGTCGACGGCCTCGATCAGCTTTTCCCACTGATCGAGAAAGAGGGGGTGTGCGAGGACGGTCCAGCCATTGATCGTCAGCATATCAGATCGAAACGTCCCCCTCGATCTCGGCATCGAGATCGACCGTCATGCCCGCCGTCAGGGCAACGGCCCGGTCAAGCAGGGACTGCGGGAACGGAAGGACGGATTTCTCGGGGTGCTTCGCCATGTCCCGCGCGAGGAATTCGAGAAAGCTGTCGATCACGGGATCGGCGTTCTCTTCAACCTCGGCCTTCTGGACATAGACGCGGTGCTGCTCATCGACGACGAAGGCAATGCGCCCGCCATAGTCAACGCCGAGCGCCTGCCGAACGGACTTCGGCACGGTCGTCTGTCCCTTGGCGGTGATGGTGCTTTCTTCTTTCAGTAGCGCTCCCACGGCGGGCCTCCTAATTAGTCGAGTCAAAGGTAAGGAATAATTCTTACAAAGTCAAGAATTGTCCTTGCCTGCCGGTTCGGCGCCTCTCATTTCGCTGGCTGGCCGGTGCCGCCCGCCAGCCGCATCAGCGCCGAGACGAAGACGAACACCCCGCCAACGATGCAGAAGATTTGCCGCTAGATTTCGGACGGCACGGCCACTTTGGTGACACCGTGGACGAGCGCCACGATCAGGCGCAGGATCGGTGGGCGCAGCGAGTCGAACAACAGCGTGAGAACGCCGAAGGCGGCGACGGCGGCGACGAAGCCGACAAGGCCCGCCCCGATGAAGCCCGCGCCGGTATGATCCTCACGAAAAATGTGGCGGCACAAGCCGCGCTATCGGATGTGCCGCGTCGAACAAAAAAACGGGCTCACGTGTCGGGCGAGTGAGTATTACCCATTTGCGCGATTGCGAGGGCCTATCAGATGGATGGCGACGCTTGAGGAGATTTCGCGGAAGGTCCCAAAGATGGTGAAGTCGGCAAAGGTCAAGCAACTGCACCGACACTAAACTCGGGATCGCTGGGAGCGGTGGCCGCCTTGAACAGATTTGAACTGCCGACCCGCTATAAGAGACATCTCAATATTCCAACCCACGAAACGTCGCCATCGCGCGTGAGACCTTTCGTTCGGCCATTTCGTTTAATTCGTTTGTTGCGTCTATTGCGAATATCTAGTAGAACTAGGTTTCAATGGAGGGCTATAACATGACAGTTCCAGCAGCAGCCCAGGAGCTGGGTGGACGCTTGCCGTCCGCTTCCGAAAAAGCTGCCGCAAACCACCTGCGGAAGGTACTGGCGGCTCATGCTACAGGCGACGCAAAACTGCGCGTGCTTGATGATGATACGCAGCAGCCAACGGAAATTATTCTTACCCCCGCGCTGTCCAGTCTACTAATGGAACTTCTGCGTCATATTGGGAAAGGCGACGCGGTCACACTCGTTCCCGTCAGCAAAATGCTGACGACACAGCAAGCGGCCGACATTCTCAACGTATCGCGCCCGTTCCTGATTTCTCTGCTCGACAGGGAAGAGATCGAATACTCGCTCGTTGGTCGACATCGGAGGATTCAGGCAGACCACCTCTTCAAGTACAAGAAGGCACGTGACGAGAAACGGAGTAAAGCACTTGCAGATCTTGCCGAGTCAGACGCGGAGTATCTGTAAGCTTGTTCGCCAATCGCTTCACCGCCCTCATCGACGCCTGCACACTCGCAAGTGCACTAAAGCGAAACTTGCTGCTGACCCTGGCGGAAGCGGAATTTTTCCGCCTCCGCTGGTCGGCACTTATTCTTGATGAGACGCAGAAGGCTGTTGAAAAGATCCTGGCCGACAAGAACGTGTCCGACGCCGCCGAACGAGCGTCGCGGGCACGAGCGAGCATGGAGATCGCCTTCGAAGAGGCGATGGTCGCTGATTTTGATCAATTTCTCCCGGCTTGCGATGGCCTCCCTGATCGAAACGACGCTCATGTAGTTGCGGCCGCTCTGAAGACACAGGCCGCTGTAATTGTGACCGATAACCTAAAAGATTTTCCCGAGGAGTTCCTCGGTCGCCTGAACCTTGAAGCGCGGTCGGCGGATGCCTTTATCGCGGATACGATCGCGTTGGATACCGGCAGAGCGGTCGCGGCGATTAGGCGCATGAGAGAGCGCTTCAGAAAGCCGGAGAAGACCGCGTCCGTCTTGCTCCTGGACATGGAAGCGAATGGTCTGACGGAAACCGTGGACGTATTGAAGCCCCACGTCCTGTCGCTTTGATCGCGAAAGACGGGTGTCGGCCGATCGCAGCACCTCATATTCCCGACGATACATTATGCGATCTTGGACGCACATACCATGAACATTCGGGCAACTGGCCGTGGATCGCGTTTGTCAAGTACGGGGCCCTTCGGCTCGAAAGCAGCCTCAGGCCATCAAGTGCAACATGCCCCCGTGGCAGTAGGCCCGCAGCACCGTTTTTCCACTGACGCCGACCCAATCAACCAACGGTCTCGCGGCTTGCAACTGGCGGGGCGCGGCGTCAGCGCAACCTCCAGGGCGCCGTTTTTCGAAACAGGATGGTTGGCACTGAACAACTGTATCGGGCGGACGCCATCGCTGACTTCAAAGGTCAGCTTGGCGGAACCGTCGAGACGGAGGTGTTCGGAAACCTTGCGGACGATGGCCGAGAACTTCCCCGCGGTCATATGGGTTCGATCGCCCTCCTCGATATCCCACAGCTGCACGAAGATTTCCGACCAGGCTTCCGGGTTCCCCCCGCAATCAAGCGCGGAGAACTGACCCGCCTTGACCTCGGTCACGTGATAGCCTGGCTTCACGGGCCTCCCGTCATACAGGAACACCAACGGCAGGTCCGGTGTCTCGGCGGCTCTACCGAGCAACTCCCCGAGCGAGATATCGGTTTTGTCGGATTGGCTATTGTCGATCGCGATCATTTGCGGCTATCCTCAATTTCAATGATTCAAGGATTATTGAAATATGGACGATCGTCAAGCCCTCTCCTCCTTCGCCGCGCTTTCTCAGGAAACCCGACTGTCCATCGTGAGAACCCTGGTCGTCGCCGGCCCTGAAGGTCTGGCCGCCGGCGCGATTGCCGAACGCATGGGCGTCTCTCCATCAAACGTCTCGTTCCACCTCAAGGAACTTGAGCGCTCCGGTCTCATCGCCCAGCGTCGAGAGTCGCGCTCGATCGTCTACAGCGCGAGTTACGACACGTTGGCCGACCTGGTGACTTTCCTGATGGAAGACTGCTGTGCGGGGCATCCCGGCATCCGTGGGTCCGTCGAGCGATCCGCTAATTGCTGTTCGAGCGAAGCATAGGCCGTCAAGGAACACGTCATTGCATACGATCAAGGTTCCGGCGGGCATCGTCTCCGCTCTCGGTGTCACGCAGATCATCGGCTACGGCACTCTCTACTACTCCTTCAGCATCCTCGCCCCCGGAATGGCCAAAGACCTCGGCATCAGCCTGGAGCGGGTCTTCGCCGTCTTCTCGGTCTCGCTGTTGATAGGCGGCCTGTCCGCCCCGTTCATCGGCAGGCACATGGACAAGATCGGCGCGGCGACGGTGATGACGCTGGGGTCGACCCTTGCGGCGTTCACACTGGTACTGTGTGCATGGTCGCCGTCTGTGTCGCTCTTCGCCCTTGCGATCGTATTGTTGGAGGTGTCCTCCGGGATGGTCCAATATCAGGCAGCCTTCGCCACACTGGTCGAAAGCGAACCTCGAACTGCGTCCCGCAGCATCACCTACCTCACGCTCATCGGCGGCTTTGCCTCCACCATCTTCTGGCCGATCGCCGCGACACTGACCCGATATCTGACCTGGCGGGAAATCTATCTGGTGTTCGCCGCCCTGAACCTTCTCGTCTGCATGCCCTTGCACTACTGGATCATGCGTGCCGGAAGGGTGGGATCCAAAACGGGCGAGACGAGAACCCGCGACGTCGTGGCTGGCGCTCTAGAGCCCCAAGCGCGTCGCCGAGGGATGTTGTTGGTGTCCTTTGCCTTCTCGCTGTCGGGCTTCACTCTCGCCGCGATCCTTGCCCACATGGTGCCAATGCTCGGCGCGATCGGACTTGGCAGTGCGGCGGTCGTAATCGGCTCGCTGTTCGGTCCAGCACAGGTTATGAGCCGTCTGATCAACATGGTTTTCGGGAAGAGCCTGTCGCCGCCGGCGCTTGCGATTGTCTCCGCGGCGCTGATGGTCGCCGGGGCGGTGATACTCGGCGTGTCTGGTGACTGGCTGCCGGGTGCGGTGGCCTTCGCCATCTGCCTTGGCCTTGGGTCGGGGATCAACAGCATCGCCCAAGGGAGCTTGCCGCTCTATCTCTTCGGGTCAGCCGGCTACGGCGCGATCACGGGCAAGATGGCAGCAGTGAGGCTGGCGACCGGTGCGGCCGCCCCGTTTGCGTTCGCGGCCGCGATGAACCAGTTCGGGATCACCGTCTCGCTTTTCGTCATCGCCGTCCTGGGTACGCTCGGAATCCTGGCATTCGTCGCTGTCGCCTCGTCGGTTCGTCGCGACAGCGTTGCCTGAAGTCCGATCGCAGCCGTTCCCACGCTTTGATCTTGTTGCTGTCAGCCGCGAACCTCTGGCGGCACGGCTGACAGCATTTCGCCTTAGATCGACTTGAGGTGCACGCGCTTCCCCAGTTCGGTCGCGTGTTCCTTCCGCTCGCTGTAACGGTCGGTCAGATGGGCCGAGGCGTCCCTCGTCAGAAGGGTGAACTTCACGAGCTCCTCGCAGACATCCACGACACGGTCGTAGTAGGAAGAGGGCTTCATCCTGCCGTCGGCGTCGAACTCCTGGTAAGCCTTGGCGACGGACGACTGATTGGGGATCGTGATCATCCGCATCCAGCGGCCGAGGACGCGCATCTGGTTCAGAGCGTTGAAGGACTGGCTGCCACCGGAGACTTCCATGATCGCCAGCGTCTTGCCTTGCGTCGGCCGAACCGATCCGAGCGACAGGGGAATCCAGTCGACCTGGGCCTTCATGATGCCCGTCATCGCACCGTGGCGCTCGGGGCTCACCCAAACCTGGCCTTCCGACCATTGCGACAACTCGCGCAGCTCCTGCACTTTCGGATGGCTGGCCGGAGCGTCGTCGGGAAGCGGCAGCCCCCTCGGATCGAACATCCGAACCTCGCATCCCAAGCGTTCAAGAAGTCGTCTGGCTTCATGCGCTAACAGCCGGCTGTAGGAAACCTCCCGGAGCGAGCCGTAGAGGATCAGGATGCGCGGCTTGTGCGTCGAAAAAGTCGGACCGGCGCTCAACCGCCGAGATGCGGACGAGTACATCCGTTTCGCCGTCATCCGGCGGAATGAAGCCGGAGCCCTTGATGCTGTTGAAAAGTTGTACCCGAAGCCATGGTGATTTCCTTCCATCGTGGAATTCGCCGGAAATCTTTTTCCGACGCTGCTCGATATTTGAGAGGAAATCTGGCCGCGAAAAGCGCCGGGGTCAAAGGTCACAAGCAATATTCGATAGAATTATATATAGACGATACTTTTTGAAACTCAATGAAAATATTAATTCATTTGCTCTGCACCGATGAAAAATCTCTTCTTAGGCCTGTAATGGCGGGTTTTTCATCAAGTTATTTTTTCTTTTTATTGCACGCTCCAGTCTTTCTCACAGCGGAAAAATCCCATCGAACTCAGGTCGAGAAACCCTTTGGCGATGGGGCGTGGGGGCCGCGCGACGACCACGGCCCTGTCGTCCGCCGAAACTCGATGGATTGAGATATCTCATTCAGGGCGGCCGACGAAGCCGCCCTTGTCTGTTCTTTGGCCGCCTCGACTTAGAAGAGACCCCTAAACGTCATGTAGGCAACAAATCCAATTGCCAGAGCAGGCGAAGCCTGTATTGCGAAATGGAGTAGGGCCACGCGTTGTCGAGCTAAGTACGCCATCGCTGCCTCCTACTTCTTTACGAACGAGGGGTAGGTAACCCCCGCACGAAAGTTTCGGATGACGCGTGCTGATCTCATGTGGTTCGGGGACGGCTGGGAACTCTCTAAGGTGATGAGTCCAGAGCAAGCCAGGAACTCCTTGATCTTCCGGAGATCGGCTGACAACGAGTATGGGGGTAAGGCGGAAGACATAGGTCCTCCTTTCATTGGGGCCAGGCATCGCCTGAGCGGCGGCGCCCTTTAAATGGCCACCGAAGGATCGACCTTGCGCTCTTTTTCCTCACTGCGCAATGCAGAAACTTAAATCTGAAAAATGGACTTGTTTTGAACGCAGTTGTCCCTTAGATCACATCCATCGGCTTCGCTGATGAGCGCTGGAAATCTTCTGCCGCTCGCGAACGCCGCCATCACCTGATGCCTTTGACCACGGATGTACTGGCACTGGTGAAAAGGTGATGATGAGGAAGGTCGGTGCGGTTTCGCCCCGGCCTTTTTTGTTTCTACAGTAGCTGCGGCTTGCGACTTGTTGAGAACACAATGTGCCTTTAGCCACGTGCCATCGATCTTGCCTGTTGAGCTTTGTTTTCTCGCCTTAGCGTCTAAGCCGACCTTTTCTCTCAATATCGATCTGTCTGCCTTCGTCGTCATCTTGTCGGCGGGGGAACTCACTCACGATTTTGCAAAGGAATTGTCATGAACACCGGAACCGTAAAATTCTTCAACAGCATTAAGGGCTTCGGCTTTATCGAGCTCGAGAACGGTGGAGCGGACGTATTTGTCCACGCGTCTGCTGTCGAGCGGGCCGGCATGGGCTCGCTGGTTGAAGGCCAGAAGGTCAGCTTCGACATCGTCCGGGATGCTCGTTCCGGCAAGAATGCAGCCGACAATCTCATAGCTGCCTAAAGATTCGCATTTAGCTATTGACCCAGGAGGTCGGGTTCGCCCGGCCTTTTTTGTTGCATGAGGACGGCCATGATCCGGGATGTCCCTGCTCGCGTGACCTGGTGCAAACGTCGAAACGTTCTCGACGACTCCCGCGCTCACGGTGATCTTGTTGCTGTCGGCTGGATGAGAAACGAGATGATCTCGGCCTGTTGCAGTTGCGCTCAACAAAGAACCCTGCACTCTACGAGCTGTTTGAGTCCTACGCGTTGGCAGCGCAGACCCTCGACAACTTGCTTAGGGAGCGTCCGCGAGGCGCTGGTCGCCGAGTACCGGTCGCTCTGCCTCGACCTACAGGCCGAGATCGTCTCGTTTCTCATCCACATTCACAATGCGGGTTGAACTCACGCTTCGGCGTTTAAGGCGCGATGTCGGCCACGCGGTTCAACAGGCTCTTGAGTTCCGGTTCCAGAACCATGGATGCCGCTTCTGCAGGCTTTGTCCAGGCAAGCTTCCGCTGCCGCCGCTCCGGAAAGCGCTTTTTCGTCCGCTTCACTTTGACGAGATGAGCTTCAACCACGGAGGGCAACTTTTGGCCGTCACTCAGCGCCTTAAGGTAGGTGTAGTGGCCAAAGACCTTCTTCTTGGCGCAACCCTTAACGCCCGCTTCTTCCCAGGCCTCGCGTTCCGCAACTTCGTGGGTTGCGAGCCCCTTGATCGGCCACCCTTTCGGGATGGTCCAGCGGCCGGTTTCACGGGTGGTGATTAGCAAGACTTCGCATTCGCGGGGGTGATCGCCGCGAACACAGAGCGCACCGAACTGTTCCACGGCCTCTCCTCTCAGGAGGGCCTGCACATCCCGGGTCAGACGTGAGAGATGTGACAGCGCTCTCTTCATTTGCATAAAATTTGGAGCGCTGTTTGATTCTTGGCAAAGAGGGCGCCGTGGCATGGCAGCTAATGCTTAAGACCCAGAGCCAGATCTGCCGCTTTGATGGCGAAATGCCTCTCGGCCAACAGACGATCTCGCCCAGAAACGTGCAAGGCAAGAGCCGCTTCAAACGTCGCCAACAACTTGCGAGCCAGGCCGGAGTCCTGGCCTTCTCTTTCCAGTGCTTCGACGATGTCGCGTTGATCAGCCAAGTGGCGCGTGCCGTCGGCTACATGCCGCTCGGCCTGCGCCAAGTGCCGTTCGATGGTGGATAGGCTTTCAACCATGGAGGCAGTCCCCTCGGGCCTAAACGCGCGAGAGAGGATGCTAATCCCGGACGAGCGCGCGGTCTATAGGATGGGCTTTTCAAACCATCTGGATTTACCGCTTTGTTAGGAACAACGCACCACGATCCAGGCTCGGCATGACGCGGCTGGGGGACATGATGGGCTATGATTGAAATGACGCTCGCGGGCGTCGCATGAGGATTGCGCGTTTTGGCGCGGCCGTCGCGCTCGCGGCATTGCTGGTTCCGTCGCTGCACAAGTGGTGACGCGAGCCATCTGAAGGGGTCCGGATCTTAAAAGGCCCATTGCGGAAGAGGAGCAACGTGATCGGCTAATGAGCGACTGATTGCAGGTTCGAGCCCTGCCGGGCCCACCACCATCCTGATCGCAACTTCGGGTGTCGCAGATCTTGAAAACCAATCCACGCATTCCCAGATGATTTTCCGTCTTCTTTCATCCGGTT
>NZ_JTLA01000142.1:0-1084 GCF_000799055.1 Ensifer sp. ZNC0028 | reverse complement strand
GCTCGCGCCTCGACGTGTTCCTGCCGGCCGGCGCCGAGCCGCGTGTCAGCGTCGGGCAGACTGCCGTTGCCGGTGAAACGGTGCTTGCCGAGTTTGGCTCGGCCAAGGGCCCGGTCATCAGCCGCCGCGCATAAGGAGTGTCCATGGAAGGCTCTGAACAGCAAAAACCGATCGAAGCGCCGCAAGTGTCCGAGGACACGAACGGCTCGAGCGATACCGCGCGCGGCCCACGGCTGCGCGAGATCCCGCTGCGGCTGATGATCCCCAATCTCATTACCGTGCTTGCGATCTGCGCCGGTCTTTCGGGCATCCGGCTCGCCTTTGAAAACCGCATCGAGCTTGCCGTTGCCATGGTGCTGCTCGCCGCCTTTCTCGATGGCATCGACGGTCGTGTCGCGCGCGCCCTGAAGGCGACGTCGAACTTCGGCGGCCAGATGGATTCGCTTGCCGACATCATCAACTTCGGTGTCGCGCCGGCCCTCGTGCTCTACGTCTTCATCCTCGATCAGGCGCGCTCGATCGGCTGGATCGCGGCTCTGGTCTACGCGATCGCGATGGGTCTGAGGCTCGCGCGCTTCAACGTGATGGCGGAGCGCCAGGTCAAGGCGTCCTGGCAGTCGGAATACTTCGTCGGCGTGCCGGCGCCCGCAGGCGCCATGCTCGTGCTGTTGCCGGTTTACCTGGGTCTCCTGGGCCTTGCTCCCGAGCGCACGTTCGCGCTGATCGCGTCGGCCTATACTGTGCTGATCGCCTTCCTGCTCGTAAGCCGCCTGCCGGTCTGGTCCGGCAAGTCGGAGAACAGCCGCGTTCGCCGCGACCTCGTCCTGCCGGCCATCCTCGGCGTCGTCTTCTACGTCGCGACGCTGATGACCTATACCTGGGAAACGATGGCGGTAACGGCGCTCGGCTATCTGATAACGCTGCCCTTCGGCGCGCGCTCCTGGCAGCGCAAGTATGGCGGCGACTGGCCGGTCCATCCTTCGACCGGCGGCGACGGCTTGCCCGGCGACAAGGACTGACCGAGACCAAAACGACACGCAAAAAGAGAAAGGCCACCGTGACGACACGGTGGCCTTTCTCATTT
>NZ_JTLA01000141.1:0-34350 GCF_000799055.1 Ensifer sp. ZNC0028 | reverse complement strand
GCGGATAGAGCGCATAGGACTGGAACACCATGGCGATGCCGCGCTTCGACGGCGGCACGGTGTTGACCCGTTCGCCGTCGATGAACATGTCGCCGCCGGTGATCTCCTCGAGACCCGCGATCATGCGCAGAAGCGTCGACTTTCCACAGCCGGACGGGCCGACGAAGACGATGAACTCGCCCTGCTTGATGTCGAGATTGATGCCGTGAATGACATCGACCGCGCCGTAGGACTTGCGGATATCTTTAAGCAGCAGACCCGTCATTGCACGCTCCCCTTCGGTTTTTCCCGTCTATCCCTGTTGTCATCCGCCGTCACACCAGCCGCCCGAAATAGGCGCTCCAGGCCGGCAGGTGAACTGTTCGATCCTTGACCTCGGACACGAAGCCATGGCCTTCCAACGCAGCCACCGGCTCATTCGGCAGTGTGGCTGCAGCCGGTGCGCCGCTCATGTTGAACAGGCAGAAAAGCTTTTCATTGCCGTGGCTGCGCACGAAGGCAAGCACCGAGCCATCCGTGTTCAGGAATTCGATCTCGCCCTTGGCAAAGGCCGGGTGCGCCTTGCGGAACTGCAGGAAGCGGCGGTAGTGCTCGAGCACCGACGCGTCGTCGCCCTGCTGCACCGACACGGCGCGCTTCAAGTGTTCCGCCGGCACGGGCAGCCAGGGTTTTGCGCTGCCGAAGCCGCCGTTGACGGCGGCACCGTCCCAGACCATCGGCGTGCGGCAACCGTCGCGCCCCTTGAAATCCGGCCAGAACTGGATGCCATAGGGATCCTTCAGGTCTTCATAGGCCAGTTCCGCTTCGCTCAGCGCCAGTTCCTCGCCCTGATAGATGCAGACCGAGCCGCGCAGCGACATTAGAAGGCTCGCGAGCAGCTTTGCATGGGCGTCGCGATCGGCAACGCCCGCTCCCCAGCGGCTGACGTGGCGCACGACGTCATGGTTGGAGAAGGCCCAGCAGGCCCATCCTTCAGGTGCCGCCTTCTGGAAGTTCCGGAGAACCTCGGCGATGGTCGCCGGTGTCAGCGGATCCGGCGCCAGGAACTCGAAGGCGTAGCACATCTGCATCTTGTCGCCGCCGGAGGTGTATTCGCCGGCGATCTCCAGCCCGCGCTGGCTGTCGCCGACTTCACCGACCGCGGCGATCGCCGGGAACTCGTCCATGACCGCGCGGAAGCGCTTCAGAAATTCGAGGTTCTCGGGCTGGTTCTTGTCGTAGAGATGTTCCTGGTAGTTGTAGGGGTTCACCGCCGGCGCGGTCTGGGCGTTGCGGCGCTCCGGCGCCAGCGCCGGGTTGTCGCGCAACTGCTTGTCGTGGAAGTAGAAGTTGATGGTGTCGAGGCGGAAGCCGTCGACGCCGCGCTCCAGCCAGAAACGCTCAACGGCCAGCAGCGCGTCCTGAACCTCCGGATTGTGCAGGTTGAGGTCCGGCTGCGAGGTCAGGAAGTTGTGCATGTAGTACTGCAGGCGCGTCGGATCCCAGGCCCAGGCCGAGCCGCCGAAGATCGACAGCCAGTTGTTGGGCGGGGTGCCGTCCGGCCTGGAATCCGCCCAGACGTACCAGTCGGCCTTGGCATTCGTCCGGCTCGATCGGCTTTCGACGAACCAGGGGTGCTGGTCCGACGTATGGGAGAGAACGAGGTCGATCATCACCCGGATGCCGAGGCGGTGCGCCTCGGCGATGACCGCGTCGAAATCGGCAACACTGCCGAAGATCTGATCGACATCGGTGTAGTTGGAGACGTCGTAACCGAAGTCCTTCATCGGCGAGGTGAAGAACGGCGAAATCCAGATTGCGTCGGCACCCAGCGCGGCGATATGCGGCAACCGGGCGACGATGCCCTTGAGGTCGCCGATGCCGTCGCCGTTGGAGTCCTGGTAGGAGCGCGGATAGATCTGGTAGATCACCGCGCCGCGCCACCAGTCCTTGTCAGGCTGCATCGTGGATTGGCTCATTTCGGTCATGCTCATTGTCGCAAAAAGTCCCTGGTTGTCAGCCGCCCTTGACCGAACCCGCCAGCAGGCCGCGCACGAGATAGCGCTGCAGGCTGAAGAAGACGATCAGCGGAACGATGATGGTAATGAAAGCGGAGGCCGTCAGGATCTCCCAGTTGCCGCCGCGTGAACCGAGCAGGTTGACGAGCCGGCCGGTCAGAACCAGTTCGTCCGGACCGGCGCCCAGGAACACGATGGCGACCAAGAGGTCGTTCCAGGTCCAGAGGAACTGGAAGATCGCGAAGGAAGCGAGCGCCGGAAAGGACAGCGGCAGGATAATCTTGACGAAGATATCGAAATCGCTGGCACCATCGACGCGGGCGGATTCCATGATTTCGCGCGGCAGGCCGGCCATGTAGTTGCGAAGGAGGTAGATCGCCAGCGGCAGGCCGAAGCCGGTATGCGCCAGCCAAATGCCGACATAGGTCTTGGCCGGCACGCCGAAGAAGGCGCCGACGCCGTTATAGAGCTTCAAGAGCGGGATCAGCGACATCTGCAGCGGCACGACGAGCAGACCGACGACGACGGCAATCAGGATGGCGCGACCCGGGAACGGCATCCAGGCAAGCGCATAGGCCGCGAAGGCGGCGATCATGATCGGGATGATCGTGGCCGGTACGGCAACCGTCAGCGAGTTGATGAAGGAGCGGCCGATGCCTTCGGCGCTCAAAACCTCGACATAGTTGTCGAAGGTAAAGCGCGGCGGCGACGACGCGGTGACGAAGACGCGCTGGCCGCGCGACCCTTCCATCTTCTTGTCGGAGACAATCTCGAAATTGCCGTCGGCCTGCACGGTCAGCTTTTCGCCGTCGTTGAGTTCGGCGGTTTCACCGGCCTTGAATGCGGTCGGCTCACGGCTGTTGAAACCGAAGGCCGAGATCTGCCCCGCCTGCCCGTCGAGCAGGTTGCCGGAAATGACGAACTTGCCGTCGCGCTCGACCTGGGCGTCCGGGCCGGGTGCGCGAACGACGATGTTCTGCGACGAGGTCGAAAGCGCCGTCCACCAGCCGGAGACGGCGAGCTGATCCTTGTCGCGCAGGGACGAGATCAGGAGGCCCGCGGTCGGCAGCGTCCAGAGTGCGACGATCAGGAAGACCGAGAGGTGGACGACCCACATGAGAGGGGAACGTGTCGCTGGATTCATCTCAGTGCCCCTTCATTTCCTTGGCCGCATTGCGGATGTTCCAGACCATGATCGGAATGACGAGGATCATGATGACGACGGCGATGGCCGCGCCGCGACCGAAGTCACCGCCCCCACGGAACATCCAGTCGAACATCAGGTTGGCAAGCACCTGGCTCTGCCATTGGCCGTTGGTCATGGCGAGCACGATGTCGAAGACCTTCAGCACAAGGATGGTGATCGTCGTCCAGACGACGGCGATCGTGCCCCAGATCTGCGGCACCATGATCTTGAAGAAGATCTGCCAGCCATTGGCACCATCGATGACGGCAGCCTCGACCGTCTCTTCCGGGATGCCGCGAAGGGCCGCCGACAGGATGACCATCGCAAAGCCCGTCTGGATCCAGACGAGGATCGCCATCAGGAAGAAGTTGTTCCAGAAGGGCAACGTGATCCACGCCTGCGGCGCGCCGCCGAAGGCAACGACGATGGCGTTCAAAAGGCCGATCTGCTCTGCGCCTTCCGGGCGGAAATCGTAGATGAACTTCCAGATGACGGCAGCGCCGACAAACGAGATCGCCATCGGCATGAAGATCAGCGTCTTGGCGATATTGCCCCACCAGATGCGATCGGTCAGTGCCGCGATGACAAGCCCGAAGAAGGTCGACAGCGCCGGCACGACGAGCAGCCAGAGGAAATTGTTGAAGATCGACTGGCGGAACTCGCCGTCATTGACCATCCAGGCATAGTTGCTGACGCCAACGAAATTCTGACCGGCGCGATCATGCACGCTGTACCAGAGCGACATGAAGACCGGATAGATGAGATAGGTCGCAAGGGCGAAGAGCGCCGGCGCCAGGAACAGCCACGGCCGGATCGAATTGGTGATGCGCAGGTTTCGCGACGCAACCGCGCCCGATTTTCCCTTGGACGGGAAGATCAGGTCGAGAATGAGACTGGTTCCCCAGAAATAGGCGGCGCAGCCGAGCACACCGGCCAGCATGAACCCCGCAGCAGCGGCAAGCTGATAAAACATGACATGTCCCTCCCCTTCGATGCACGTCCCCGTGCAGGGCTGGCGATTGTCGCCGTTCTCATTGGGGCGCGCTGCTTCTCATCGTGACGAGCGTGAACCGAACGGAAAATCGCATCCGCTTTTCCTCGTCCAGCTGAGCTGCGAACCCAGGGCGATAACGGGCGGCATTTCTGCCGCCCGTTTTCGATTGTTACTTGATGGCGTCCCAGGCCTTCTGCACACCGTCGGCAACCTCGGCCGAGGACTTGCCGCCGACGAAGTCGACCATGCCTGTCCAGAACGCGCCGGCACCGATCTTGCCGGGCATCAGGTCGGAACCGTCAAAGCGGAAGGTGGTGGCGTTCAGGAGGATCTCGCCCTGCTTCTTCAGCGGCGGGTTGCCGTAGGTGTCGACATTGACGCTCTTGTAGGGCGTCAGGAAGCTCGTCTGCGCCATCCAGACTTCGTGCGCGATCGGCGTCTTCAGGAATTCGATGAAGGCGCGGGCAGCCGGCGAATCCTTGGTGATCATGGCGAGCGTGCCGGCGCCAAGCACCGGATTGCCGAGCTCCTTCTTGCTCTCATAGGGCGGCATGTAGAAGAAGTCAGCGTCCTCGCCGACCTTGGTGCCCTCGGGGAAGAAGGACGGGATGAACGACGCCTGGTGGTGCAGGTAGCACTTCGGCGGCGAGGCAAACAGGCCCTTCGGGCTGTCGCGGAAGTCGGTAGAGGCAACGGCTGCGGCGCCACCGTCAACGAACTTGTCGTTCTTGGCAAACCAGCCGAACTCGTCGATCGCGCCGACGACAGCCGGATCGGTGAACGGAATCTCGTTCTTGACCCACTTGTCGTAGACGTCGGCCGGCTGGGTGCGCAGCATCATGTCTTCAACCCAGTCGGTCGCCGGCCAGCCGGTCGCACCGCCCGAACCGAGGCCGATGCACCAGGGCTTGCCGCCGTCAGCGGCGATCTTCTCGGTCAGCGCCTTCAGCTCTTCCATGGTCTTCGGCACTTCGTAGCCGGCGTCCTCGAAGTTTTCCGGCGAGTACCAGACGAGCGACTTCACGTCGATCTTGTAGGGGAAGGCATAGAGCGCAGCGTTGCCATCCTTGCCCTTGTAGGTCGAAAGATCGACCCAGGACTGGCCGGCGGCGTAGTTGTCGAGCAGCCACTTCTGGGTGTCGTCGCCGAGCGGCGTCAGATAGCCCTTGGAGGCGAGATCGGCGATCAGACCCGGCTGCGGCAGGATGGAGACTTCGGAGGGGCTTCCGGCCTGGGTATCGATGACGATCTGTTGTTCGTAGTTTTCGGACGAGGAGTACTTGATCTCGGCGCCCGTCGCTTCGGTAAAGTAGGCATAGACGCTCTTGAACAGCGCCTCGTCCTCACCGCGCCAGGGGCCGAAGATCGTCAGCGTCTGGCCCTTGAGGTCGTGGCCCTTCTTGAATTCCTCGAAGCTCGCCCAGTTGAACTTGCTATCTTCGCCCGGCTTGAACTTGAGGTCGGCGGCGCCGGCTGCACCCGCAATCAGGGCAAAGGCGGCCACGCCCAACAGCAATGATCTCTTCAAGTCTTTCTCCTCCCAAGATGAACCCGGATCCCCCCGGGCAGACGTCAATGCGCAAAAATTCAAAGCGCTTTGAGTTCGCTAACAAACCATTGCGACACTGAAGGAGTCAAGAGCTTTCCCGGAACCTGCTCTAGCGGCGACATTTTTGTGCTCTGCGGTATCGTTTTGCACCGCGCCATGGTTGAATTCCGCTTTGTTGCTCGAAAAACGGATGCTACACAAACCTTGGGCGCTGGGACCAAACACTAAAAATCATAGGGATATCCAAAGCGCTTTGGGAGGAATCCTGACCATGGCGGTCAATCTCAAGCAACTTGCGGAACTGCTCGGCCTGTCACAGACGACGGTCAGTCGGGCTTTGAACGGCTATCCGGAAGTCAATGCAGAGACCCGCCAGCGCGTGCTTGAGGCCGTGCGCGAAACCGGCTACCGGCCGAACCGCGCCGCCCAACGGCTTGCCACGGGCAAGGCCTATTCGATCGGCATGGTCATGCCGATTGCGCCCGGCATCGATTCCGACGTGCATTTCGGCGAGTTTCTCGCCGGGCTTGCCGAAGAGGCGGTCAAGCACGACTTCCACTTCGTGCTCAACCCGAGTGCGCCGGAAGACGAGGAAGTGACCTTCCGGCGCCTGGCGGCAAGCGGCAATGTCGATGCGCTGTTCCTCGCCTATATGCGTGCCAACGATCCACGCATCGCCATGCTGAAATCGCTGTCGATCCCGTTCGTGGTCCATGGCCGGTCGATCGGCGAAAGCCGCGACTACCCATTCCTCGACATCGACAATACGAGTGCCTTCTACGACGCGACACGGCTGCTCATACAGCTCGGACACCAGCGGATCGCGCTGATCAACGGCCCGGAATATCTGGCTTTTTCCATTCGCCGGAAAAAGGGCATGCTGCGGGCGCTTGCCGAACACGGCCTTTCGCTCGACGAGGCGCTTGTGCAGCATTCGCTGATGACCGACGAGCACGGTTATCGCAGCATGCAGCCCTTCCTCCAGAATGCGCAGCCGCCGACGGCGGTGCTCTGTTCAAGTACGGTGCTGGCGCTTGGAGCAGTCCGAGCGATCAACCAGGCGGGATTGAAAATCGGCGAAGACATTTCGCTGATCGCCCATGACGACGTGCTGCCGATGCTGAAGCCTGAGAATTTCAGCATCCCGCTGACGACGACGCGCTCGTCGCTCCGAGCCGCCGGGGCGCGTATCGCCACACGGCTGATCGGCGGCATCCTGAAGCGCGGCGACTATCCGGAACAGGAACTCTGGCGCGCCGAACTGATCGTGCGCGCCTCGACGGGACCGGCCCCGCAAAAATGAAAACGCGCCGCAATCGCGACGCGTCTCGTCATCCCATGTGACCCGGGATCAGAAGCGCGGCGGCTTTCGGCCGGCCTTGCGATAGGCGGCAATCACGGTGTTGGCCATCAGCATGGCGATGGTCATCGGCCCGACGCCACCCGGCACCGGCGTGATCACGCCTGCAACCTCGGCGGCTTCCGCAAAGGCGACGTCGCCGACGAGCTTGGACTTGCCCTCGCCCTTCTCGGGCGCCGGTACGCGGTTGATCCCGACGTCGATCACCGTCGCGCCCGGTTTTACCCAATCGGCTTTCACCATCTCCGGACGGCCGACGGCAGCAACGAGGATATCCGCGTTGCGGCAGACGGCCGGCAGATCCTTGGTGCGCGAATGGGCGGTCGTGACCGTCGCGTTGGCGGCGAGCAACAGGGCCGACATCGGCTTGCCGAACAGGTTCGAACGGCCGATGACGACGGCATTCAGGCCAGAGAGATCGTCGCCATGGGTCTGGCGCACGAAAACCATGGCGCCGGCCGGCGTGCAAGAGACGAGACCGCCTTCGAGATCGCCGGTCGCGAGCTTGCCGGCATTGACGACATGCAGGCCGTCGACGTCCTTTTCCGGCAGGATCGACTGGATGATCGGCTCGGAATTCAGATGTTTCGGCAGCGGCAGTTGCACGAGAATGCCGTGGATGGAGGGATCGGCGTTGAGCTTAGCGACGAGTGCCGTGAGCTCTTCCTGGGTGGTTGCCTCGGCCAAGGTATGCTGGACCGACTGGAAGCCGCATTCCTTGGCCATTTTGCTCTTCGAAGAAACATAGGCGTGGCTTGCCGGATCGTCGCCGACGATCACGACGGCGAGACCTGCGCGAACGCCTGCATCCGTTTCGAGCGCACGGGTCGCGGCCTTCACGCTTTCGATCACCGAAGCGGCGACCTTCTTGCCATCAATCACAGTCGTCACGGCATGTTCCTCCTAGCTTCCTGTTCACGCGGCATACTCTAGTTCGCCTCAGAAAAGGCGATGGCCTCAACGCGCCCTATGCTGTCCCAAACGCATAAATGCAAGAGGCGGCGGCGCGGTTGGCTGCCGTTTCGGGCGCCCCGACGATATTTCCTCTCAACACTGAGAGGTGGACGTGGTTTCGTCGAAAGACTTGAGGTCCCAGCCTCACAAGATGCAAGGCGAACGGAGCATGCTCTCCGCCTTCCCGTCGTATCAACGGCGCGCGAGCTTCTGGCGGGAATAGTGCTCGACCCGGGACCTGAGAGCGCGAAGGCCTTCCTGGACCTTGGCGATGTCGGCATCATCCTCGTCTACGGTCTGCGACACCGGTTCGGCCGCAGCCGGACCGGCCGTCGCGCTGCGGCGAGCGACGGCATAGGCAGCATTCAGCGATTGCGCATGATGCGCGGCCGGGCTGAACTGCGGCGGCAGTTCGAGCTTGGCCGAAGCCGGATCGGGCTGCGGCTGCGAGCGCCGTGTGGGCTCGGGGCCGCCATCAGGTTCCGGCGGCTCGGGCGCCGCGTCGTCCTCGACCTTTCGGGCCGAGGGGAACAATCCGTTCAAGCTGCGATAGATGCCGAGCAGCACGCCGAGGCCGAGGCCGGCAAAGAAGCCCGCCATGGTGGCGGCAATCACGATGATCTTGCGGGAGGGCCCCTTTGCCTGCAGCGCCGGCTCGGCCTTGGAGATCACCCGGATGTTCTTTGCGGTCAGCTTTTCCTCTTCGCGCGTTTCGCCGGCGCGCTTCAGGAAGGATTCGTAGATTTCGCGGGTTGCCGCCGCTTTCCGCTGCAGTTCGCGCAGTTCGACGAATTCGGCCGAGGAATCGATCTGCCGGGCCTTCTGCACGGCAAGCTGCTGCACCAGATCCTGTTCCGTTCGCTGGGCGCGGTCGAGCTCGGTCCCGGCCGCGGCCGCGATGCGGCGCAACTCGTTGGCGATCTCGGAGCGCGACGCCTCGAGCGCCTGCTGAACGGCAATGCGTTGCGGGTGGCGCGGCCCGAGGCTCGCGTCAAGCGCGCTCAGTTGCGCCTTGGTCGCCGCATATTGCTTGCGCAGTTCGGAGAGCGCCAGCGAGCTGATTTCCTCCGGATAGGCGCCGGTCAGGACATCGTTGAGCTGAACCTTGCCGGAGGCATCGGCCTTGGCTTTCGCTTCGGCGATGCGGTTGCGCGCCGCAGCGACCTGGTCGCTGAGGCTGAGGAGCTGCTTGTCGGCGATCAGCTCACCGCCGGCACCGACGATATCGTTCGCCGCCTTGTAGTCCTCAACCGCCTTTTCGGCTGCATCGAGCTCGGCCTTCAGTTCCTTGATGCGCGCGTCGAGTGCAACGGTGGTCTTCTGGAAGAAGCCCGACTGCGCAGCCGTCTCCTCACCGAGGAAGGTCTCCACCAGCCGGTTGGCGATCAGGGCCGACTTCTCGGGGCCCCTAGTCTTTGCTTCGACGGTGACGATGAAGGTTTTCGGATCGCGCCAGACCTGAATGGCCTCGCCCAAATTCTTCAGGACGCGCGCGGACGCATCGCCACCGGCCATCCTGCCGGCAAACTCCGCATCCTTTTCCAGTTCGAGACTGGCTGCGACCTTTTCCATGACCGTTCGCGAGCGCAACACTTCGAGCTGGCTGTCGACGATGGCCAGAATGCCTTCGGTTGCCAGCGATTGTTTCGACAGATCGGAATCGGTCAGCCGCACTTCGCGCGGATCGACATAGAGCTTGCTTTCGGAGACGAAGGTGCTCGGCGTTGACAGCGCCAGCAAAACGCCACCGACGGCGCCAAGCGCCGTGGTCGCGAGAATGATCTTGCGGAGCTGCCAGACCGCGCGAACCACGGTCTTGATATCAACGAGCGGACGATCGCCTGCCGCTTGCCCGTCGGCAGCTACCGTCGGCACAGCACCCTCGGGCGGACGATCGACCAGCCAGCGCGCAAACTTGTCACGCATGCCGCCGAGGCGTCCCTGGCTGCGGGCAACCGGGGCCTTGCCTGAAGCGCGTGCCGTTTCGCCGCGCGCCTGACGACCTTTCGCGCGGTTTTTATCTGGCGCCGCTGCGTGATTGGTTGATCCACCGGAGCCGGACGGGCGACCAAGCAAGGACGAGCCCTCACCCGTGGGGTCGGCGGTGCGCCTGTCGCGCACACGCGCAGGATCGCGCGCGTCCTCTGCTGCAAAATCGAGCAACGATGCACGCGGAACCGGGCGTTTCTCGTCGTCGATGTTGAACATGACTGATCCCGCGGCTGCCGAAACGGCGAATTCCGAATAGTGAAGCCAACCTAAGGAAACATGGAAAACAAATCGTTAATTTCGGCGGGAAGTGACGGCGCGAACGGCGTGATCTCACGCCTTATTAAGCTTTCCCGCCTATGACGGAGAGACGAGCGCAATTCCAGGCGAACGCTTTGCGCGCCCTGCCCTTGGAACTGTGAGATATCAAGGAGATAGAGCGTTTCCATCGGCATCGAGCGGGAAACGCGCTACTGGAAATGTCGGCCGTGCCCCATCGCATCAAAGCGCTTTATCTCCGCCACCGGGCGCTCATCCACGCTTACCTCTCGATGACCGGAGGTTCGGCGGGCCGGCTCGTGCTGTCGCTTGTCTATTTCATCGCCGTTGCCAACACGCTCGCCATCGCCGACTTCGGGTTGTTCGCAACCGCGTCCGCCGCCGGCATCATGATATCGCGCGTGCTCGCCTTCGGCTTCATGTCGCCGCTCTATCGTGTCGCGACCGTCAAGCCGCTGCTGGTCGGCACCTATAGCGCCGGCTTCCTGGTCGGCGCCCTCCTGTCGCTGCCGTTGATCGCAATCATCGGCGCGGTCACCTTCCTCGCCCTCTTTTCCCGCGACATGGCGGCCGGCACCTTTGCTGCCTTTATGATGGCCGAGATCCTCTGCTGGCGCGGGCTGGAGACCGCCGTCATCGTGCTGAACGGCCTCGGACGTTTCGGGCGCGGCGCCTTGCTCGTGGTGATCGGAACGGCGATCCGCACCGGTGCTGCCCTGCTCCTTGCATTGCTCCCCTGGAAAACGCTCGAAGCCTGGTCCTACCTCTATCTGCTTGCAAATACGCTCGGCCTGCTGGTGGCTCTTTTCTGGTTCTATCCGCGTGTGCGACTGCGCTGGCAGCCCCGGCTCTACTTCCGGCGCTGGGCGGATTCTGTGTCGGTTGCCGGCGCCGAGGTGCTCTTCTACATCCAGTCGGAGTTCGACAAGATCGCCGTGCTTGCGATCGGTGGTCCGGCAGTGTCCGGTCTCTATGCCATCCTGATGCGGCTGGCGGACCTGACGGCGCTGCCGGTGCGGTCGTTCAACACCTTGCTCGTTCAGCGCATCATGCGAACGCCCGAGGCGATCGCCCGCTGGGGTGTCCGGCTGTCGATCGAACTCCTGGTGGCGCTTGCGTCCTTTGCCGCCATCGCGGCCATGGCATTCTATCTGTGGGTCTTTCCCGATGGCCTCGGGCGCAATGTGTCGGCGGCCGCGCCGATCGTGGCGATGATCCTGCTCGTGCCCTCGTTCCGCAACCTGATCGAATATCATTCCGAACTGCTCTACGCGACCGGCCGTACGGTGCGGCGCATGCTGAACCTGTTGATTGCCGGCATCGTCAAGGTGGGGCTACTGGTGCTGTTGCTGCAGACTACGACCGATGTCGCGACCTGGGCGCCGGCACTCAACGGGATCTTCCTGGTCCTCTACGCGCTGTCGTTCGGACTGACCTATTCGGCACTCAGGAAACCAACCGATCGGGTCATCTGAGCAGGAGCGTCAGGCCGCGAGTTCGAACACCGCCCGGCGAATATCGTCGAGGTCGTGGCCGACGAAGGACTGAACCCCGATGCCGATCTGATGCGGCGCCATATCCTTCAGGAACGCCCTGAGACCAGTGAGATCCTGGCGATAACTGTCTTCGAACCAGAGCACATGGCAGAGCGCGGCATCGGAGGGAACGTGCCCTTCCCCGCCGAGCACCTCGTCGACGAAGCGGCCGTAGATCGTGCATTCGGAGAAGGCGCGGGTACGGGTCATCGCCCTCACCCAGTTCCGGCCATGCAGCGTCTCGATATGTTCGAGCAGCTTGCGGCTGGTATCGGTGCGCCACGCGATCAGCGTGTTGATATAGTCGTTGGCCGGCAGCGTGTAGGGGCCGATGCCGAGAAGCCGGTCGGAATGGGCGAGCCATTCGAGGTGGTTGGAGCGCATATGCGCGTTGATCGCCCCGTCCTTGCGGTAGAGCGTCAGCCGTTCCTTCTGCCAGAGGCTGGCGGGATCGAAGGCACGCAGGAAGACGACATCGGAATCGACGGCAAACATGGCCGCCTCGTCGATATGGCGCGCGAGCGCCAGGCGGCGAAGCTGCTGGGCATGCCAGCCACGCAGCGGCAGGCCGAACGGGCTAAGCCACAGCTTCCGGCGGCCACCCGACAGTGGGTCGGTGATGGGATGCAGCCACCAGGGCAGGAGATCGCGTTCGCTGATCACCTGGCGTCTGGAGCCCTCCAGTTGTCGGAAGAGCTTCACGTCGAAATCGGCAACCAGTAAATAGTGCTTCCAATCGCCCTGAAGCTTGCGGTCCATGCTTTCGCACATCAGCCGGCAGCGCTCGAAGTCATTGGCGTAGGACGCTGTGACAATGGCTGTGCGCATGGTCTGACCGTTCACGATGTTCCCGTCCGAAGGCTGCTGTCGGCGACGCTTTCCCGCGCCCGCCCCGACAGCTTGTGCCAGAGGACGTAAGACAGGAAAAGCGGGTTTCCGAGAATATAGCGACGCCACATGCGCCGTGGCTCGACCGCCAGGCGGAAGAACCATTCCAGCCGCATCCGGCGCAGGAATTTCGGCGCCCGCGGAAACGCCTCGGCGACGAAATCGAAGAGCGCGCCGACGGTAATGACCAGCCGGGCGTCCTGTGGCCCCACATGCGCATCGACCCATTTCTCCTGGCCGGGGCTTCCCATCGCCACCAGCAGGATATCGGCATTCAGCGCCCGGACATCGGCAAGCACCTCTTCGGAGCGGTCACGATCGAAGAACCCGTCGGAAACGGGAATAAACTCGTGCCATGGCGCATGCCTGCGAAAGTTCTCGGCCGCGCGCGTCAGCACTTTCCCACGGGCGCCGATCATCGCGACGCGAAGCGGCCGGTCGATGAAGGTCAGCAGCGCCGGCACGAAATCCGTGCCGTTGAGATTGGCGGGGAACATGCTGCCGTAGAAGAGGTAGGAAGCGATATCGACGCCGTGACCGTCGGGAAGCACGACCTGGCGGCCGAGGACCTCGCGGTACGCGCCGTCGCGCATCATCAGATTGGCATTGTTGGCATTGAGGAAGGCGAGCGTCGTTTGCCCGCCGGGGCGCGACAGCGCGTCGGCCGCAAAGGCAAAGGCGCCCTCCCAATCGAAATCGACCACCGGCATGCCCAGGATGAGGCGCCTGGACAGGGCGGCGTTCGCGCCAGCGGTCGTCTTGGTCACGACCGCCCCCCGTCATGGACCTTCAGTTCGGGCGGGACAGAGGGCGCCTCGACCGCGGCGCTGGGGGCGAGGCCGGCCAGCACATTGCGCATGACCCGCATCAGCTTTGCCTTCTGGGCGCGATGGAAGACCGAACCGTCAAGGCGCTGGCGGTCGCCGCCGCGCGCCCGGGTGACCTTGTCGACCAATAGGCGCGCGAATTCGGCCGGATCTTCGGCGGCCGCGCAGTTCTCAGGGAGCGCCTCGATGCCGCGCAGCGACGCCTGCGTCGCCACGGATGGCATGCCGAGTTCGAAGGTCTCGATGCTTTTCAACTGCACGCCCGTACCGCCCCGGCTGACGAGCGGTATGACCGCGCTTTCCGTGACGAAGGCGCGTGCATCCGGTACCCGCCCGACGAAGCGAACGCCGGGATGGGAAACCGCCGGTATGCCATCCATCTGGCCGGCAATGGCGATCGAAAGATCCTGCGGCAGATGCGGTACGACCTCGGCGAGAAACCAGTCGAGCCCCAATCGGTTCGGCCGCCAGCTCCAGGTCCCGATCAAGCCGAGGTCCTGCTGGAGGTCAGGTGTTTCCTCCGATACCGCAGCCGCGTCCCAACCGGTGACCAGAGGCAGCACGAAGGCCCGGTCGCTGACGGCGCGGCCGAAGCCGAAGCGGTCGGCCTCCGCAAACGTCCAGACGGCCACGGCATTTTGCGCCAGTTGCTGCTCGTAGCGTTCGAGATACTGCGCCTCGCGCCGGAAAAGAAAACGTTCGACCGTACCCTTTGCCCGCTCGGCATTCTCAAAGGCAGAATCCGCCTCGACATTGTGCGCGACATAGATCGACGGATAGGGGCGGAAGACCTGCTGGAAGGCGGCCGGCAGTTGCACCGAGTTGAGCACGAGACCGTCGAACGGAGTGAGACTCTCGAGGATCGACTGGATCCGGCTCGCCGACACCACCAGCATCTTGCCGGATGAGACGGTCGTGCGGTTGAGGAAGGCGGTCGCGAGCCAGCTCAGCTTCTGCAGTGTTCCCACCTTGGCATTGGTGACTTCCAGTTCGCCGAGCAGGTGCATGTCGCAATCGGGCGCGGGCACGCGTCCCGGCTGAAGAAAACCGATGACACTGACGCGATGACCGAGCGCGCGCAGACCGTCGAGCACCGCCCGGTTGGCAATGTCGAAACCGGACGCCGGATTGGCGACGGGAACGAGCGAAGAGACCAGGACCAGATGCATTTTGCCACGCGTCATGAATGGAACTGCGGCCTTCATTAGCAGCATGGGATGAAGGAGCGCTTAAAGACCCCTTTCAAAAACTGCCGCCAGGGTTCAGCATCTGTTTAGGAAGATTTGCTGTATTGCGACGCAATTTTGCTTTTACAGGTTTCGCCATGACGACGACCGGCCAGGACATTTCCGTCTACTTCCGGACAGAGCTGGAAGACGCCGGCGACATCGAACTCGTCGTCGTGCTGCCGACGTTCCGTCGGCCGGAGCATGTCGTCAAGACGCTAAAAACCATTGTTTCCCAAAGGCCTGACCTCTCCTTCGCCACGGTCGTCGTCGAAAACGATGCCGACGGGCTGGCCGGGGCTGCGGCGGCCAAGGACTTCTTCCTCGGGCATCCTTCGGAATCGGTCGTGATCGTCGCGCACCAGCGCGGAAACTGCTACGCCTACAATGCCGGCTGGGCGACGGCGCTCGCGACCTATCCGAACCTCAAGGCGATCGCGATCATCGACGACGACGAAGTGGCGGCGCCCGAATGGCTCGATTGCCTCATCGCGGCACAGGAAACGACCGGCGCCGATATGGTCGGCGGCCCGCAGCTTCCGGTTTTCGAAGGCGATGGCGGGCAGAAGTGGAAACGCCATCCGGTCTTCACGCCCCATTATGACGCGACCGGGCCGGTTCCCATCCTTTATTCCTCCGGCAACGTGCTCGTCACGCGCGGGGTGCTGGACGCGATGCCGCAACCTTTCCTGGATCCCGCCTTCAACTTCATCGGTGGCGGCGATGCGGATTTCTACAGCCGCTGCAAGGCGAAAGGGTTTTCGTTTGCCTGGGCCGCCGATGCCTGGGTTGCCGAGACCGTACCCGCCCGCCGCACCAGCGCATCCTGGATCAGGGCGCGCAGCCTCAGGAACGGCGCGATCTCGACGATGCTCGAACATCGGCGTGACCCGAGCTTCAAAGGGCGGCTGAGGACCTTCGGCAAATCGCTGGCGCTACTTGGTGCATCGGTGCCGCGCGGGCTGGAACTGTGGAACAAGAGCGGGTTGGCGGCGGCCGGGTCATACCATTTCTATGTGGCGATCGGCCGGCTGATGGCGGAACTCGGCCTCGTCAACGAGCAGTACCGCACCCCGGAAAAGAACTGACGGATACGGCCTCGCCGGGGGCAAGCGGCCGAGCGGAACCCCGCCCGGGCGACCCTTCCAACAATCGTCAGTGCGAGCTGCTTGCCTTGACGGCGCCTTCCGGCAACTTGTCATCGGCGACATTGCCGTTCTTGTCGACGATCGGGACCGGCTTTTGCCGCGGCACGTTCTGGCTGTTGGCGACGCGCTTGACGTCTTCCTTGGTCAGATATTCGAGCTGCTCGACGAGCACCTCGGTGATCACCTCTCCGCCGAGCTTCTTGTTCAGGCCGTCCTTGACCGTCGTCTTGAACGTCGGCAGGTCGAACGTGCCGGTGTCGGCGATGTCGATGAATTTCGAGCCGACGAGCAAATCGTAAAGCTCATCGGTAACCATCTGACGCAGCGGCGCGCGAAGGTTGTTGATCCCCTCCTTGGTGGCGGAGAAGGAAAGCTTGGTCAGGAAATAGCCCTGAACCGAACCATCCCGTATGACCGGGATGGTGATCATCTCACCGGGAACATATTGCTCCGCTGCGCGCCGGGCGGCCTCGCCGTCAGCGACGACGGGCGCGGAGGCGCTTTGCATCGAGAAATAGACCGATCCGAGCGTGACCGCGCAGACCCAGATCCCGGTGAAAACGAGCTTCAGCATCAGAAATCGCTATAGCGGAACTGCGCTTCGGAATAGATGCCGTCCGCATCGGCATCCTGGGCGGCGGTCTTCAGGAGGTCGACGACGGCGCGAACCGCTTCGAGATGCGCCTCGACCTTCTGCGAATTGACCGACAGCTTCTCGCGCAGGTGCAGTGCATGCGAGGAGAAAGCCGAAGAGTTTTCGCCCGGCAGCATGTCACGATGCAGCATCGTCAGTTCGTAGAGGCAACGGCTCTTGTGGGCGTTCGATGTCTTGATATCGAATTCCGGGTCGACGCCGATCCGGCTGTTCTCGTTGTCGAGGATCATTTCCAGGCGGCCGAGCACGTTCTGGATCCGGACGTCATTGGATGCCATGGCTTCCATGAATCAACTCCCAATTGGATCACGATGATTTCTGGTCGGATCGACCGGATTCTCAAGCGATCTATTCCTATGAATTAGAGCGGAATGCGGATGGAAAACTGCAAGCAGTTCCCCGACCCCGCCCTAGGCTTGCTTGTTCTTGTCGTTGTCGGTCGAGAAGCCGGTCAGCGTCTTGCGCTCGTATTCCTGCACGAGGCTTGCGGCGAGGTTTCGGCTGTTACCGTCGAGCGATGCCTGAACCCGATCGGTGCCTTCGGCACCTGCGAGCTGTTCGGCAATGCCGATGCCACCGCTCTTGGAGATCACGTCGCCGATCTGCTCGGCCATCATGCTCTTCCAGATGTCACCCGCGTTGCCCTTGCCGAAGACGTTCTCGCTTTCGGTCGGCAGCATCGACTTCACGAAGTTCTGCAGCACCATGGCCTCGAACTTGCGATAGGTTTCCGGAATCTTCTTCTGTTCGACGCGGTTGTTGAGGTCACCGAGGCCGCTCGAACCTTCGGGCGACAGGTTCAGAACGTTGACGGCAGCGGCAAAGCCGTTGCCGTTTTCCGCGAGACTCGTCGCCTTGAAGGCGGCACGGTTGGCCTTCAACCGCGCCTGCGCTTCCTGCACTTCGGCGGGGTCGGCGGCGCGCACGACATCCATCACCAGATCGCTGGGCGGAGAGATGGCCATGACGTATCCTCTCAAAATCGAGCCTGGGCATTGGTCGGCCCGGGTCCGCTCCGCCATCGGAGCAAACCGGGAATGACGCACTATCGCCCGTCAAGCTTACCGGAAGCTGGCGCGTTGCCCGTAACGTGTTGATCGATCAGGTCGTAGATGGAATTGTCGGCCTCTTCACGGTCCTCGGACTGGCGGGCCTCCTTCATGTTTTCCTCGAGCCGGTCGGCTTTCGCGCGCTCTCTCAGCATGCGCGCCTCGTGCGTTTGCTGGATGCCGTGCAGCATCTGGTCCTTCTGCACGAGCCTTCCGATCTGCGAGGAATAGTGGCCGGAGAACATGCGGTGCATCGGGTGCGCCGAGCCCATGGCATCGACGACGACATCGATCGTCTCGGCCAGGATCTCGCGCTGCCGCACCATCTCGACGAAATCCGCCTCCGCCATCTGTTCGAGATGGCGCTGGACGGCGACCAGCCGCTTGAGTTTCTGCGAGCGGGTTTTCATCCGGCTATCCTCCCTGCATGACCAGCGCGAAACCGTCGCCGAACAGGCGCAGCATCGCGGCGATACCGAGATAGAGCAGGAACAAGCCGCCCATGATCAAATAGGGCTGCGAGATAAAGTAGATCGGGATCTGTGGCGCCAGCTTGTTCACCATGCCGATCGCCACGTTGAACAGCAGGCCATAGATGATGAAGGGGCTCGCGAGCCTCAGCATGATCATGAAGATCTGCGACAGCGAATCCGTGAGCGTGATCAGCACGCCTTGCGGATCGAAGGGGGTGCCGATCGGCATGGCGCGATAGGATTGAACGATCGCCTCGATCATCACATGATGGAAGTCCAGCATGAACAGCACCATCAGGCCGGTGAAGCTGATCAAGCTGGTCACCTGGTTTTCGGGGGTATCTTCGATCACGTCCGACGATGGCGGCGAGGCAAAGCCCATCAGCATGGTGATCGCCGTTCCGGTGAACTGCAGTCCCAGGACATAGTAGCGGGCGACAAGACCCATGACCGCGCCGACCGCCGTCTCGGCGGCGATCAAATAGATGTAGCTGTGCCCCTTGCCGGTCACCTGCGGATAGATATCCGTCCACATGACAGGCAGGATCGCCATGGAAACCGCGACTGCAATGAACAGCCGCACCTGCATCGGAACGCGTGCGCTGGAGAACCCGGGCATGATCATGATGCAGCCGCCGATCCGGCAGAAAGCCGCGAACAGCGCCAGCACCGTGCCCTCCGGGTCGGTGATCATGAAATGGAGCCGATGATCTTGATCTCAAGGCCCTTGGCAAGCTCGACATGCGAGAGCACGGGCAAGGTGGCAAAGAGGCGCTCGATGATCATGCGCACATAAGAACGAGATTCGGGCGAACTTACCAGTACGAAGGGCATGCCGCGATCGAGATGTTCACGGATAACTTTCGTCGCCTGCTCGCTGAACTCTTCGAGGTGACGCGGATCGATGTCGAACTCGACAACCTCGCCCTTGGCGTCGCGCTTGAGCGCCTGGTGGAAGACCATGTCCCATTTGTTGCCGAGGCGCAGCACGCGCAGGATGCCGTTGTCGGCAAGGTCGCCGCATAGCTGCTGCGACATGCGTACGCGCACGTGCTCGACGATCTGCTCGGTCTTGCGGACATGCGGCGCGAGTTCGGCGACCGCTTCGAGGATCAGGTGGAGGTTGCGGATCGAGACCCGCTCCGCCAGCAGCAGCTTCAGCACCGCCTGCAGGCCCGAATAGGACATGTGCGAGGTGCAGATCTCGTCGGCGAGCTTGCGGTATTCCGGATCGAGCCGCTCGATCAGCACCTTGACGTCCTTATAGGAGAGCAGGTGCGGCAGGTTGTTGCGGATCACTTCGCTCAGGTGGGTCAGCACCACCGAGACGTTGTCGATCGGATGGAAGCCTTCGCGCTTCAGGTCCTCGGTGAAGGTTTCGAGGATCGAGACCGCGGGCATGCCGAAGGCGGGTTCGCGGATCTCGTCGCCCGGAACACTCGGCCGGCGGCCGCCGCCGGTGACCACCAGGACTTCGCCGACGCGCACCGTGTTGGACGCGATCGTCGTGCCGTGAATGCGGATATGGTAGGCCTTGTCCGGAATGCTGATGTCGTCGGAAACCTTGATTTCCGGGATGACGAGGCCGTACTGACCGGCGAACTTGCGGCGCATCTTGCCGACACGGAAGGCGAGTTCCTGGTGCGCACCAAGGAGGCGAGTCGAGACCTGCTTGCCGAGCAGGAGCTCGATCTCGGCGGTCTTCAGCACCGACTTGACGGAGTCCTGCTCGCCTTCCTTGGTCTGCTGGACCTTGGCGGCCTCTTCGGCGCGACGCGCGGCATTGGCAGCCTCGATCTGGCGCGGCACGAGCCAGCTCAGGAACGCCATGCCGCCGCCGAGTACGGCGAAGGGCAGGAACGGCAGACCGGGAACCACGGCCAAAAGAATGATCAGACCGGAGGCGACCATCAGCGCCTTCGGGTAGCCGCCGAGCTGGCCGACGACGGCCTGGTCGGTGGAGCCGGATGTGCCGCCACGCGATACCAGAAGGCCGGCAGCGAGCGAGACGATGAGTGCAGGGATCTGCGAGACGAGGCCGTCACCGACCGACAGCTTGACGAAAACGTCGGCCGCTTCGCTGATCGGCATGCCATGACGCAGGTAACCGATGATGATGCCGCCGAAGATGTTGATTGCGGTGATGATCAGGCCGGCGATCGCGTCGCCGCGCACGAACTTCGACGCACCGTCCATGGCGCCGTAGAAGGAGCTTTCCTCTTCGAGTTCACGCCGGCGGCGCTGCGCTTCCTTCTCGTCGATCAGGCCGGCCGACAGGTCGGCGTCGATCGACATCTGCTTGCCGGGGATCGCATCGAGGGTGAAGCGCGCGCCGACTTCGGCGATACGCGTCGCACCCTTGGTGATGACGATGAAGTTTACGGTGATCAAGATCAGGAAGACGATCAGACCGATGACGAAATCGCCGGACATGACGAGGCTGGCGAAACCGGAGATGACGCCGCCGGCAGCGCCGTGGCCTTCATGACCATGCGAAAGGATGACGCGGGTGGTGGCGATGTTCAGCGCCAGGCGCACCATCGTCGAGATTAGCAGGATGGTCGGGAACGAGGAGAACTCGAGCGGGCGCTGAATCCACAGCGAGACCATCAGGATCAGCACCGAAAAGGCGATCGAGAAGGCCAGTCCCATGTCGATCAGAAATGGAGGGATCGGCAGGAAGAGAATCGACAGGATCGCCACGATCCCGAGCGCGAAGCCAATGTCCCGGCCCTTCGGAGCTACTTTCGGGATGATCAGCGCTGCTTGTTGTGCCATGTCTCTTCCGTCTCATCATGAGATCAAGGCAGCATTCACACGCGCTGCCCCACTATAGAGATGGAGATACCCGCCCAAGCTTGCGCGAGGGTTTCATGGCGTCGCTGGCCGATGGCCGGCGGTGCGGGATCAGAACCCAGACTGGATGCGCGAGAAGATGATGTCGGTGAAAATCGAGATCTGAGCGCCGATGAAGGGCGCGGACACGGCAACCGTGATCATGACGGCGAGGATCTTCGGGACGAAGGTCAGCGTCATTTCCTGGACCTGGGTCAGTGCCTGAATGAAGGCAATGACGACGCCGACGATCATCGCGGCGAGAACGGCGGGCCCCGAGGCCACGATCACGGTCCAGATCGCGGCCTGTACGATATCGAGGGCATCCGCCTCATTCATGGAGTTATCACTTCACCTTGACGCCCGGGCCGATAACAAGCTCCTTGCCGTTATCCAGCACCGCAATGATTCCGTCAGAGTATAGTTTCACTTCCTTAACCACGCCAGTGGTCTTGCCGTCTTCGCTGGTGACAGTGCGCCCGATGACGGCGTCCGCTTCGCTCAGCGACGTGCGCTGCAGCAGGCTTTCAAGGTTCTTGTTGGTCTTGATCGTCTGCTCGACCTGCGAGAAGGTCGCAAGCTGCGCGATCTGCTGCGTCGCATCCATCGGCTGCGTCGGATCCTGATTCTTCATCTGGGCGACGAGCAGCTTCAGGAAGCTCTCGTAGTTGAGCGATGCCTTGGCGGCGTCGCCGCCCGAATCCTGAGCCGAAACGTTCGGGGTATAGCCGTTGTTGCTGACGCCGCTTACCGCCATGGTGCGATCTCCTTGCGAATCTGCTCGACCGTTGCCGGCGTGATTTCCTGCGTGTTGAGAATGCGGTCTTCGATGGCATAGAGACCGCGGATCGCCTTGAGCGCTTCGAAGGCGCGACCGTTGGTCACCAGGCCGTCAACACGCTTCAGCTCGGCAAGGATCTCTTCGTTCTTGAAGCAGTTCAAGAGCATGACGATCGACTTGCGGAACATGGCGGTCGATTGCTCGGCGCCTTCCGGATTGATGAGGATCATCTGCGCGATGAAATAGAGCTGCTTCAGCGGCGTCGTCGCGTCTTCCGGCTGCAGCACATGGTTTTCGAGCAGGAACGTCACATCGTTCAGGAACTCGACCGCGACCTTCCGGTCCACGCGCAGCACCGCGCCGTTTACAAAAATCCGTTCGCCCGACTTCAGCGAGATACGCAGTGTGCTCTTCATTTCAGTCCATCCCTGATGATGGTGGTAATGTCAATTATGCCCTGGAAGTTGGAGGATTCGCGTTTGCGGATCTTTTCCGTCTCGTTGAGTATCCAGATGGCGATCGAAATCAGATTGGCGCGCAGCTCTTCGTTCAGCTGGTTCTCCGGAGCACGCAGATCTTCGATGAAACGGATCCACAGGCGCCGGGTAAAGTAGATGGCCTCGATGGCCTCTCTCGAATACCCTTTCTGCTGTTTCGCTGCTTCCATGAGCGCGATCGAGCGATCGAGTACCTGCCGTTCCCGATTCTTGGAGTCGGCGACGCCGTCCTCCATGATCTCGGCATAGGAAAATTGGTACATTCAGACATCCTTCATGTTTGTCCGGCTCCTCACACTAGAGGAAATTGAGCAAGCTCATCTGCTGTAGTCGCGACGTTAGTGTATAGGACGTTTCCAACTGCACCTTGAGCGTGTTGATCCGGGTCGATGTCTCGATCGGATCGATGCCTTCGAGATCGGCGACATGCGTGTTGACCAGCTTGAGCTGCGCGTCGATCGAGGTGTTCGACTTCTTCACGCGCGATTCCGAGATACCGAGCTGGCTGCGTTCGCCGTTGAGCGCGGCGATGCCCTGCTCTGCATAGTCCAGCGCCGCGGTGCCTACGGCAGCACGCGCGTCAGGCGTGATGTTCTTGTCCATCAGCTCGGCCGAGATCACGCTCGCCAAGGCGAACATCCGGAAGCCCTTGGTATTGGCGTTGGTCGAGCTTTCGATCACCTCGCTGGCGCTGATCCGGCTCGTCATGTTCTGGCTGGATGCGTCCGACCAGTTGGTGTCCCAATACCCCCCGGGGGTGGTATCCATGAAGCTGGTTTCCAGTCCGGTGATGAACGTCTTCATCTGCGCGGCGGTGATCTGGTCGTCGGACGTGATGCCATTGGCGGACTTGAACGCCGTAAACGCGGTATCGAAGGCCGTCTTTGCCGCAGACGTAGCGGTGTAGTCGGCGACAGGCTTGGCGTCGGTATTGATGCCCGAAAACAGGAACTCGCCGTTGAAGGACGTGTTGGCAGCCGCAGTGAAGGTCTGCAGCGCGCCCATGATCTCGGTCTTCTGGATCTTCAGCTGGCTCGCGGCATCGTTACCCTTGTAGGTAACGAGCGTGTCGCGCACCTTTTCGGCCGCTTTCGCCATCGTTTCCAGCGCGCCCTGCGAGCCGGAGAGACGCTGGGTTACGACCGAGTTGGTGCTCTTCATCGAGTTCAGCCGGTCGATCTCGCGCTGAAGGTTGAGCGAGCGCGAAGCCGTCGCGCCAAGCGTCAGGCCAACGTCGTAGTGCCGACCGGTCGTCTGCTCCTGGGTTGCCTTCAGCAGATCCATCTGGTTCTGCTGAATCGTCATGCGCATGGCGGTCTGGATCGCCAGATTAGAAACGTAGGACGTCTTCATGATTACCTCACAGCTTCCATCAGGGCCGCCATCATGGCGTCCACGGTGCTCACCAGCTTGGCCGATGCTTTGTAGGATTGTTCGAGATCGAGCAGCAGCGACAGTTCCTCGTCGATGCTCACGCCGGTCTGCTTGCTGAGCGCTTCCTGGGTGCGCGAGAGCATCGCGCGCTTGTTGTCGTCAGCGGTCGAGGCGGTCTTGCGTGTCTCCTCGAGCCAGCCGACCGAACCGGTCGCAAAATTCAGCAGGCTGCTGGTTCCATCAAGACCGGTCGACGGGTCGAACGACATGTTCTCACCCATCTTGTTGATGAAGCCGTCGAGCAGGCCCGTGTAGCCGGGGCTCGGATTTGCCGCACCGCCAGGGTTCGACACCACGCCGTTGAAGCCGCCGTCACGCAAAAGAAGCGGGTTGGCCTTGGCCAGAGCGTTGACGGTGATCTTCGATGCCAGTCCGGGAACGACGGTGCCTGCAGCCGGCACACCCGCGCTTCCCCAGGTAAAGAGGCCCGGCTGGTAGGGAACCGGCGGCACCCCGCTGGGGTTGCCTTCCTTGAAAAGCTCGACGAGACCACGGGCGATCTCGTCCAGCTGCGACTGGAACTTCGGCCCAATGTCATCGCGCAGCTGCACGAGGCTCGCAAGCTTGCCCTTGGCGGTCGTATCTGCGCCACTTCCGGGGGCGACCGGTACGCCGTCGACGAAGATCTTGTTGCCGGTGACGGTGGCGTCATAGGTCGTTGTCGGCGCGAACGTCACCTGGCGCGGAATGTTCTCGAAAAGCACCGTGCCGTCGGTGGTGAAGATCACCGTATCGTTGTTGCCGCGTGTAACGGTGGAGATGCCAACGATCTCCGAAATCTGCTTCAGGATCTTGTCGCGCTGGTCAAGCGCATCGTTCGCATCGCCGCCGGATGCGGTCGCCGACTTGACCTCGTTGTTCACACGCTCGAAGTCCGCAAGCAGGCTGTTCAGCTTGTCGACCTCAAGAGCGATTTCCTTGTCGGCATCTTCGCGCATGTTCTGCACGGTGGCAGAAGTCTTGTTCAGTGAGTCGGCAAGGTCCTGGGCGCTGGTGACCGCAGCCGCCGCAATCGTCTTGTTGCCTGGGGTCGAGGCCAGTGTCTGCAGGCTGTTGCGAAACTCCGACAGCAGCTTTGACGGCGCAGTCTCGTAGTTGTTACCGCCGAGAGCCGATTTCAGGAGTTCCAGGCCATCGCGAAGACGCGCCTGGCCGGAAGCTTCGCCGATGCTGGCGATGCTCTGCTTGAGCAGCGCCTCGTTCTGTGCCCGGTAGATGGATACGACCTGCGCACCGTTGCCGGTGCTGCCCAAGAGGGCAAGGCGACGCGAATAGTCCGCATTGCCCGCATTCGCGATGTTCTTCGACACGATCGCGGTCTGTTGCGCCGTGTTGCTGAAGGCCTGCTGTGCGATGGATATTGCGGAGGACAGCGACATGACGCGGACCGTATCTCTTTCAATTACCGTTTCAGGTTGACCAGCACGTCAAGCAGGTCCGAGGCGGTCTGGAACACCTTGGAGTTTGCCGTGTAGTTGCGCTGCGCCTCGATCATCGAAGTCAGCTCGTTGGCGATATCGACGTTGGAGTTTTCGAGTGCCTTGGACTGGATGTTGCCGAAAGCGCCAGAGCCCGCAAAACCGGTGACGATAACGCCTGAATCTGCCCCTTGCGAGTAAACGTTGCCGGACTGCGGCTGCAGCTTGTCCGGGCTCTGGACGGTCGCAAGCGCGATGCGGAACTTGGGGATGAGGTTGCCGTCGCCATACTTGACGTAAACGATGCCTTCCTTGTCGATCTCGAAGCCCGACATTTTGCTCGGCTTGCTGCCGTCGATGCCACCGCCGGTGCTGCTGAAGTCGCCGCCGAGCTGCGTGGTCTTGGAGGTGTCGATCGTGATCGCGCCAAGGTTGGCACCAGTGCCGGGCAGGTTGTTGATGGCAGTCGTGGTGAGTGTCGCGGGGACAGCGCCGATGCGCTTGCCGGCCGCGTCGAACGTCATGGTCTGGGTACCGACTGTAGTGCCCGATGTGCGGTCGACGACACTCAGGCCCCAGGCGTTCGGACCTGTCTTGGTGTAGGTGAAATCGAGGATGCGGGTGTTGCCCTGGCTGTCGTAGACAACCATCGAGGTCTTCGATTGATCGTTGACAGCCGCGCCCGACGGCAGGTTTGCTTCCATCGTACCCTTGGTCGAGCCGGCGGCGACCAGGCCCTCGTCCTTGAGCTGGACCGGTACCAGGCCGTCAAAACCGTTGACGACGACGGTCGGATCGACGCCAGCCTTGTACTCGTAACCCATCAGCGTGAAGCCGGCGGTGTTGACGAGGTTGCCGTTCTTGTCCGGAACGAAGGAGCCGGCACGCGTCAGGAAGTTCTCACCGCCATTGCCCGAAACGATGAAGAATCCGCCGCCGTTGATGGCAAGGTCGCTCGCCGACGTCGTATAGCTGGTGCCGCCCTGCTGGGAGATGCTGTAGCGCACCTGCGTTTCGACGCCGCCGGAATTGTAGTTGCCGCCGCCCGAAGGCAGGATCATCGACGAGAACTCAGTGGAGGCGCGCTTGTAGCCGGTCGTGTTGGCGTTCGCGATGTTTTCGGCGACCGTGCCCAGACGGTTCGACTGGGCGTTCATACCGGACACACCCGTTCTCATGCTGCCATAGAGACTCATTTCGGATCCTCATTTCCTTGTTACGGCGACACTAGGAAGCGGGCCTTGCGTGAACCTGTCTTGGTTCAGTGCCCGCCCCTTGGCGTGGCGCTCAGTTCCAGTCGATGCAGTAGCCAAGGAAACGCTTCGAATCGATCGGATCGAAGCCGAGCTTCTTGCGCAGTTTCTTGCGCAGTTTGCTGATGTGGCTTTCGACGACGTTTTCCTCGACGTCCTCGTCGAAAATCCCGTAGATCGCGTTGAAGATCTGCGACTTGGAGACACGACGGCCGCGGTTTGCGACCAAATATTCGAGAATGCGGCGCTCGCGGCGCGGCAGGGCGAAGACATCGCCGTTGATTTCCGGATCACGGCCGTCGGCAAAAACGCGGATCGGACCGATGTCGGTAAAGTTGGCGATCGCCTTCAGGCGCCGGCGGATCGCAGCGACGCGGGCAAGGATTTCGCGGGGGTGGATAGGCTTGCGAACGACGTCGTCGACGCCGCAATCAAAGAGTGCAAGCGTGTTTTCGAGGGACGGCGTGTCGCTCATCGCGATGACCGGTGCCATCGAGCGATCGCGGATGGCCCGCGGCAGCGTGAAGGTGGTGTCGCCCTGCCCGATCAGGAAAGCTTCCACGGCATCGATATCCGAATCGGCAGCCGCGTTTACCCACTCGCCAAACTCCCTGGGATCGAAACCCGTCGAGGGAATACCTTCACGCCCGAAGAGGGACGTGTACCCGTCCTTCACCAGCTCTCTTTCATCAACCACTACGATCATTCGCCCGCCTCCGAATCAGTATGGCTCCGCACTGATTGAGAGGTACGAATCGAGGGATTCATGAACAACTAGAGGAAGTTACTGGGTGGAATTAATAATTGATTAACTATGTTTCGCCGATTTGATCTATATCTAGTAGCACCCGCCTCGAGGCGGCACTAAAATAATGTGGAAAAGTTAACGGACTACGACAAATCGCTTGCGGTCACATTGTCCGCGCATTCTCGCCACAATGCGGGTTGCAATGTCAAAATACTATCTTTGGTTGCTTATCGGCAAAACTGCGTGGCGTTCGGCGTCCACTTGCCGTAGCCGGTCGCGACGAGATTCGCGATCACCCGGCAGACATATTTCTTCTGCGCCGGGTCGTTGTTCGGGCCTGCGTGATAGCGCGCAACGGCCATCGTCCAGGTCTCGTGCCTCGCATGGAGATTGGCCAGGAAGCGTGCGGCATATTCGACATTCTTGCGCGGGTCAAGCATCTCCTGCGGCGAGCTGAAATGCTCGCCATGGAAGTAATAGTTGATCTGCATGCAGCCGAGATCGATGAGCTTGGCGCCCTGTGCCCGCGCGTTGCCGAACTGGGTCAGAACGTCCTGTTCGCTGCTGCCGAAATAGGCCTTGCCCTCGATGTTCATCGCGTAGGGTTGAAGCGATCCCTTGCGGCCGGTTTCGGTCAGCCCGACCGAATAGAGGATCCCGGCCGGGATATTGTACTTCGCCGCCGCGCTGATGATCTCACGCTCGCAGACGCCGGCGTCTGCGCTCGCAAAAGCACTACATGTAGACGTGACCAGTACGAGAGCGCTCAGTGCCGGCAGCCGCATCGTCCGTCCCGCCATTGCCAACCCACCTTTCCGCCGCCGAAGACTGGCTGTCGTCCTGTCGCTGCTGTCGTCCCTGGCCGTTGCCATCGGCGCGATCTCGGCCCTGTTGCCCGGCTTGTGCCTGGGCCTGGGCTTGCGAGCCGCCGCCCGACGACGTGTCGCCGCCGGAGTTGAACACGATGTTCACCTGGTCGACCGCAAAGCCCTGAGCGCGCAGCGCCTTGACCAGATCGTTCTGGTCGTCGCGCAGCTGCCGGAAGGCGTCGCCGGTCTCGACCTTGAGTTCGACCTGCAGCTCGTCGTCCTTCAGGCGCAGCGTGGCCGTGACGAGGCCAAGCTCGATCGGGTGAAGCTGGATCTTCAGGGTGTTGAGCGTCTTGCCGGCCTGCGTCCACGCACCCGGCTGAGCGAGGGCAGCACTTGGCTGCAGGGAACTGGTGGCCTCGCCAGCGATGGCGTCTGCCACGGCGCTGGTGTTCGGGCTCATCGAGATGCCGAGATAACGCCGTGCCTCAAGCACGGTGACGTTTTCGACCTTGGCGGAGCCCTGCGAACGGGCCGCGTCGAACGCCGCGTCACCGTCCTTCGAAAGGCTCATGGAAACGGCCTGTCCCTTGCCGTCGGCCCGGGCGAAACGAAAGAGCCGATCGGGATCGCTCTCGCCTGCCTGTGCCTCGGCTTTCGCGCTATGCTCGCTGCCACCGGCAACCGGCACTGCAGCTTCAATCTGGCCGTCCGCTGCCTGACGCGCGACCGCCGTCTGTCCCTGAGGCTGTGCCGTCTGGGCGCCGCCGAGCAGCGTCAGCAGATCGTCCATCGCCGTCTTTGTCTGCTTGGCTTCTGCGCCCTCGCCGCCAGCGTTGGCGTCGCTATCGACCGCGGTGCGATCTGCCGACGCCTTGCCGACGCCCTTCGTCAGGGCAGCAATCCGCTCGGCGAGTTCGTCATCGGCCACCACTTGCGCCAGATCGTCGGACACGGCAGCCGTCTTGGCCGGATCGGCCTTGTCGACGGCACGTTTGCCGCCGACGCCGCGCTCGGCCATCTGGAAATGGTCGCGCAGCGCGTGCTCGTCAAACTGTTCGTTGCGACCGACGCTGATGCTGCGTGTCGCGGCCCTGCCTGCGGTCTTGGCAATATTGTCCTTGTCGATCAAGGCTCCCGCCTCCGCGTCGCTGCCGGCAGCGGCGTCGTTGCCACCCTTGCCTGAACCCGGCTGATCGTTGTTTTTCTGTCGCCCGGCACTGGCCACGGCATCTTCAAACGCACCGGCCGATGCACCACCGGCCTGTTCCTTGCCGCCCGTTCGTCCGCTTCCCGTGCCGACAGGCGCCGGAGGCATGCGCAGAGTGTCCTCAGCCCTCATTTGTCATCTCCCTTGAGGAGAGCGTCGATCTCGTCGATCTTCGATCGTCCTTTCGCCACGAAGCCATCGTGCTCCGGGTCCGCCACCTCGTCAGCGCCGGATGCAGCCACGGTCGTCGGCGCTACCGCCGGGGTCTGCCCGCTTCCAAAGGGGCTCATACCGCTGCCAGTTTCCTCGCTTGCGGCCGACGCATTCGCTTCAACCGGTCTATCGGGTTTAGACGCAAACGCTTGCGTGAGGCTTTCACCGGCAGGTGGCCGTACGACGGCGTCCGCAACCGCCTTTGCAGCGTCCCGCAGGGCGCGGTCGCGCGGCGAAAGCTCCGCGTCTGAAATAGCCGCCAGGCTCGCCGTCGCGGCGAAGACGTCGTTGGAGGGCACCGAAGCCAATCCGGCATAGAAGCTGGCGAGCAGTTTCGGCTGCGCCGCACCGTCAGCGCCCAGCGCCTCGGCGCGCTCAGAGGCGAGCTTCGCAAGCTCCTGCTTGCCGGCGATCGCCGCGCGTCGAGCGACGCGAAGGAAGACTTCGCGCTGGCGCGGCGCATCCATGAAACCGAGGATCTCCGAGATCCGCCCCTGCGCTTCGCCATCGAAATGGGCAACGGCAAGTTCGACGAAGACATCCGCGAACTGGCTGGCATAGGGGGACGTCAGGTAACGGCGGGCATAGGTCAGCGCGTAGCGGAAGCCCTTGTCCGCGTCGCCCGCCTGAACCGCGAGGAAGACCGAGCGGCGCAGGGCAGCCTCTTCGATGATCGTACCCGGGGCCGCGAGACGGGCCCAGTCGTAGTACTTCATCGCGCCCACCGGATCCTGCTGCGACGTCGCATTGCCGAGGATGAGGTAGAGATAGGGGCCGATGCGGGCGCTGCGGTATTCAGGCGCGGCCTTGGACAGGTTCTCGACGATCAGGCCGCCCTTGCCGTTCAGATATTGCGTCAGCGCGTCGGTGACGCGGGAATCGAAGTTCCCCGCCACGTCGTGATCAGCTAGGTACTTCAACGTCTCCGGATTGCCGCCGCTCATCGCATAGACCAGCGCCGCATCGACGTTGCGCGGATCACGGAAGACAGTCGCGTCGGCCGCACGCAGGCGCTTGTCGATCGCGCCCAGCATGAAACGCTGCATTTCGATCGCCGAATGGTCGCCAAGGACGACCGAGTCCTGCACATATTGCAGAGACCGGATCATCTTGAAGGGTGCGAGCTCCTCGATATCGTTCGCCCTGGCAGCCCCCGTTGCAATGGGGGTCGCCAGCACGCAGCAGGCCATCAGAGCGGTTCGCAGGCGTCTCAGCATGGCGCTTAACCCGGAGCCGATTGCAGGAGGATCTCGATGCGCCGGTTGCCCGGGGCGTAGGGATCGCCGGGGATCTGCAGCCGCCGGTCGGCGAAGCCGCTGATCTGGCTGACGCGATCTTCCTTCAGGCCGCCACGGACGAGCATGTAATAGGCGCTCTGGGCGCGGGCGGCGGAGAGCCGCCAGTTGTCATAGGTGCCATCCTTGAAGGGGCGGCCGTCGGTATGGCCGCGGATCGCAACCGCACCTGGACGCTCGGCCAGCAGATGGCCGATCTTTTCCATCGCCAGCACCAGCTCCTTTTGCGGCACGGCCGAGCCGATGGAAAACATCTGCGCATCGGTGCGCTCGCTGATCGTCACCATCAGGCCGCCTTCAGCAGGCGTCACGACAAGTCCCTCGGCCAGCTGGCCCGCCTCGCCGGCAAGCTGCTTCTTCAGCTCGGCCTGGAGTTCGGCCGCCTGCGCCTTGGCGTCGGCCTCGGCAGTTTCGGCTTTCGGCTTCTCGCCGGCCGCGGCATCCGCCGTGTCCTTGCCAGCGCCCGTGTTCGTGTCCTTGCCGTCGCCGGCCTGTTTGTCGGCCGCGTCGGGCGTCTGTTCCGACGCGTCCGCCTCGGACTTCTTGACAGTCGGCGTCGCACCTGCGGGCTCCGTCGACTTGTCGGCAAGGGCAGCGACGGCTTCGGCCGTGTTGCCGGCGTCCTTCACTTCGACCTGCTTTGTCCAGAAGTCCGGGTCGAACGGGTCACGATAGGCCTCGCCGCCATCGGCACCGGTGGCCGGGCCGGACTGGGCCGCACCGCCCTCGCCCTTGACGCTGATGTTGGCCTGCTGGCCGACCTCGCGCGCAATCTCGGAAAGAACGGAATAGGGGTTTTCGAAGAAGTCGGCGTCGGAATACTTCGTCTCTTCGCCCGACGTCGCCGTCAGCTGATCGCCGGTCTTGGCTGAGCCACCGGACTTGTCCTGCTCGCCATCGACCTTCGAACGCTGCTGCGTTTCTTCGCCCTGCGCATCCTTGGCCGGGTCCTTCAAGCCACGTTCGGCCGGCTTCTGGTCGGTCAATTGCACCGGGTTGAAATAGGAAGCGATCGCCGCCTTCGTCTCTTCGTTGGCGGCATTGATCAGCCACATCACGAGAAAGAAGGCCATCATTGCGGTCATGAAGTCGGCATAGGCGATCTTCCATGAGCCGCCATGGTGGCCGTCATGGCTGCCGCTGTGGCGCTTGACGATGATGATCTCGTGCTTGCCGTTGTGGTGGTTTTCGTCGCTCATGCGAGAACTTTCCGAACTGTATCGGCCCAGGCGGCCATGCGCGTCACGAGGATGGTGCCATCCATCTCGACGGCGAGATCGACATCGTCGGATTCGACGTGCCGCAGGGACGGCAAGTCTTCTCCGAGCTGGCGTTTCAGCGCCTCGAAAAGAGACGCCGGGCCCTTGACGACGATGGTGCAGCCTTCGCCGGCCACAAGGCCCTGGCGCAACATCTGCGCCATATCGGCAACGGCGCGCTGCATGAGGGCATCGCCCATGACCGGTGCAAGCACGCGAGCGGCCTGATCGCCGAGTGCGACGGCAAGCCCTTCGGTCATTTCGTCGACGCGCTGCGCCAGACGGTTCGCGGTTTCCTCCTCGAAGCGCCGCGTCAGCGCCTCGAGTTCGGCCGCGTGCGCCGCCTGGAGTTCGGCAATCTGCTTTTCGTGTTCAAACACCAGTTCCGCGGTCGCCTCGGCCCGCCCTTCGGCAAAGGCTCGGCGACGCTCCGCATCGATATCGATTTCCGGCATGGCGGGTCTCGCGCCGAGGCGTTCGCCATCGGCATAGTCGGCATCCAGATCAGGGAAATATTTCGGCGGCATCAGCGACAGCTCGACTTTCGGCGCGCTGAAGTCCTTGAGATAGCGGGAGAGCATTGCACTCATGGCCGGCCCCCTGCAGCGGACCTGCGGCAATGCGGCGATCCCCATCTGCTTGAGAGGCGGCGCTCCCTGGCGCGGACTTCCATTGCTCCTGGCACTGCTGACATGTCTCCCTCGGGCCCGACCGTCGGATACGGCGAACCCAGCATTCTTGACGTACATCGGCGTGATCCGGGGTCGGTTGGTCCCGGAACGATCCGATGCAGGCGACGGCGCAAAGGTCATTTTGGCCGGCAGTCATCCGACAGGACTGCGAGGGAAGGCTATTCGGTCAAACTTGTGCGAAAATGAATGTGTTGGACCGCGCCAGGGCAATTAGCGCGGTCCAACAGTTTCCACCGGGTGCCGTGACCGACGACGTGGCAGAACTCAAAGTGCCGTCACCCACATCGGGGCGATGGGCTCAGTTTGGCAGATCGGCGGCCGCTTCGGGCCGCTGTCCGCCGCCGCGCCTTACTGCTGGAACAGGCGCAGGATGTTCTCGGAATTGGTGTTGGCGATCGAGAGCGCCTGGATGCCCAGTTGCTGCTGCGTCTGCAGCGCCTTCAGCCGCGTCGATTCCTCGTTCATGTCGGCATCGACGAGACGACCGACGCCCTTGTCGATCGTATCCATCAGGTTGGCGATGAAGCCCTCCTGCAGCTCGATGCGCTTCGTGATGGCGCCGAGCGTGGATCCGGCATCCGTCAACTGGTTGAGGATACGTTCGACGACGCTGATCATGTCGGACATTTCGGCAGGCGTCGTCGATGCGGTCAGCTTGATTTCCGCCGTCGTGCCGATCGGCGTCGTCGCCGGCGCGCCGATCAGGTGGTACAGGCGTGCGCCTGCCGTGCCGGGAGGAGAGGTGAGCTGGGACGCGTCGTAGTTCCGGGTCAGGATGCCGCGGCTCGCATTCTGCTTGTCGATCAGCATCGACTGCGAGGTGTCGAAGTCGAGCGTGGTGACCGACACGTTGCCGTTGGCGTCACGGTTGAACGAGGCGACAACCGACTTGGTGCCGACGGGGGCCGTCGCGGCGTTATAGAGCCAGTTTTCACTGGAGAACGATGCGGACTGTGCGGCCGAGATCAGCTGGTTCTTGAGCTCGGAGATTTCCTTGTCGATCTTCAGCTTATCGACGCCCGGCTCGCTCGCCGCGACGAGCTTGCTCTTGATCGCGCTGACGACCTCGATCGAGGAATTCATCGCCGCATAGGCCGTGTCGATCTTGGCGGCGCCGAGGCCGAGGGCGTCCTGAACGGTGGAGAGCGCCGCGTTGTCGGAGCGCATGGTGGTAGCGATCGACCAATACGCGGCGTTGTCCGCGGCTGTCTGCACGCGATAGCCCGAGGAGATGCGGTCCTGGACTTCGGCCATGTCGGAGTTGATCGAACGCAAAGTCTGGAGAGCCGCCATGGCGGCGGTGTTGGTCATGATGCTGGTCATTGGTCACCTGTCCCGATTGAATTCATAAGGACATTCCGGAGTGTTACCGGCAGCGATGGGACTGGCATCATGCGAATCGCCCCTGTTTTGCCCTGGAGGCGACCCTTCGCTCTTAACGAATATGTAACGATCTCATAGTTAACAAATGGTTAACACTGTTAGGAAGTCAGTAACAAAGGTGAACAAAAATAAGGGAAGATGGACGAAACGTTAAGGTGGGCGCGGTTCGCTTGGAACGGACGCCGGCGACACCTGGCGGCCATGGTACACCGGAGCGCAAAACGAAAAAGCCGCACGATCCACGGGGGATGTGCGGCTTCTTTTCGAGGTGACGGGCGAGGATCGCCCGTCAGGTTCGGTCGATCGATTAACGGAACAGCGACAGGATGTTCTGCGAGTTGGTGTTGGCGATCGTGAGTGCCTGGATGCCGAGCTGCTGCTGCGTCTGCAGAGCCTTCAGGCGGGTCGATTCCT
>NZ_JTLA01000140.1:0-17011 GCF_000799055.1 Ensifer sp. ZNC0028 | reverse complement strand
GCTAAATCTCAAATAAAAAGGAAATTATATGGCTATATGCTAATATTTTGGCTCGTATGAGCGTGTTTATATCATTACGATATAATTTAAGTCTAATTAACTTAACGCTCACAGGAACGAAAATATAGGCTTTAAACGATATAACCACATTTAAAAGAAAGGATAATATGCAAACACAAAAAGGTGGCAGACCCACAATTTTACCTAAGATGTATGAAGAACCGCTTTTTAGCCAAATCATTGATAAAATTGAATCAGGCTGTAATGACAGAGAAATCTACACCAGTTTGCATTGTTCGGCTAAAACTTTTAGAAAGTGGCGAGATGACAATATAAAGGCGTATGACGAAGCTAAAAGCATTGCTAGGGGAAATCTATTAGAACTAGCCGAAAGTGCCTTAGCGAGCAAACTGACAGTCAGAACGCTAAAAGAAACAGAAACAATATATGACGCTGACGGAAACGTTGAAAAAGTAAAGGTTAAAGAGAAAGAACTTGATAAAGATAGCTTGGTAGCAATGATGGTTGCTAAGGCTGGAAACCCTGAACTTTATAACCCTACTGAATGGCGGAGATTGCAACAGGAAGAATCAAGTGCTCATGACCTTAAAGCTAAAATTGAAGAACTTGACGACTATAAGCTAAGTAAGTATAAAACGCCAGAAATCAAAGTCCCAGAGGGGTTTGAATGAAAAAATATTGGGTAGTTGAAGACCATTTGGGCGGAGGACTTTATCTGATGTCAGAAAATACTTCAGAAAAAGAATTAGAAGAAGTTGAAGATTATTGTGAGACGTGTGGAGACAACGATTCTATTATTGGTCAGTTTTCAAACTGGAAACAACTTAAAAAAGAAATGACTGATGACGAAGGTTGGTGTCCATATTCAGATGAATATTTGCAATCAGTATTTGAATAGAAAGGGAATGAATGTATTATTTAAATAAAATGTTGGAATACAACAAAGAAAACGGCATTATTATTAATAAGTACATTCGCAAGACTATTCAGAAGCAAATACGTATTCATAACAAATATATTTATCGCTATGACCGTGTTACGCAAGCTATTGAATGGATAGAAGACAACTTCTACCTGACTACTGGTAACCTGATGAAAATTGAGCTACTTCCAACACAAAAATGGTGGTATGAGTTAATGTTAGGCTATGATATGGTTGATGAAAAAGGTGTTCAAGTCAACCTAATTAATGAGATTTTTCTTAATTTAGGCCGTGGATCAGGTAAGTCTAGTTTAATGGCTACGCGCGTGCTTAACTGGATGATTTTAGGCGGACAATATGGCGGAGAAAGTCTAGTTATTGCATACGATAATACACAGGCTAGACACGTATTTGACCAAGTTAGGAATCAAACGGAAGCAAGTGATACATTAAGAGTGTACAATGAAAACAAGATTTTCAAGAGTACAAAACAAGGGCTAGAATTTACGTCTTTCAAAACCACTTTTAAAAAGCAAACAAATGATACTTTACGAGCGCAAGGTGGTAACAGTTCCCTTAATATATTTGATGAAGTCCATACCTATGGCGAGGATATAACAGAGTCAGTTAATAAAGGTTCACGTCAAAAACAAGATAACTGGCAAAGTATTTACATCACTTCTGGCGGACTTAAACGCGACGGACTTTATGATAAACTTGTTGAACGATTCAAATCAGAAGAAGAATTTTACAATGATAGGTCATTCGGCTTGCTTTACATGCTAGAAAATCATGAGCAGGTCAAAGATAAAAAGAATTGGACTATGGCTTTACCACTTATTGGCAATGTTCCTAAGTGGTCAGGAGTTATTGAGGAGTACGAGCTTGCGCAAGGAGACCCAGCGTTACAGAATAAGTTCTTAGCGTTTAATATGGGCTTACCTATGCAGGATACAGCTTACTACTTCACTCCGCAAGACACTAAACTAACAGACTTTAATTTATCTGTATTTAATAAAAATAGAACTTATGTCGGAATTGACCTATCCTTAATTGGCGATTTAACCGCTGTATCGTTCGTTTGTGAGTTAGAGGGTAAAACTTACAGCCATACGCTAACTTTCTCTGTACGGTCTCAATATGAGCAACTGGACACAGAACAACAAGAGTTATGGACTGAATTCGTTGACAGAGGCGAACTAATCTTACTTGATACGGAATACATCAATGTGAACGACTTAATACCGCATATTAATGACTTTAGAACCAAAACAGGGTGCAGACTTAGAAAAGTCGGATACGACCCAGCTCGCTATGAAATTTTAAAAGGGCTGATTGAGCGTTATTTCTTTGACAAAGATGGAGACAACCAAAGAGCAATTCGACAAGGTTTCTCAATGAGTGACTATATCAAGCTATTAAAATCTAAGTTAGCGGAAAATAAACTTATCCATAACCAAAAAGTCATGCAGTGGGCTTTAAATAATACTGCTGTTAAAATCGGACAAAATGGGGACTATATGTATACTAAAAAACTTGAAAAAGATAAAATTGACCCTACTGTTGCTTTGACAATGGCTTTAGAAATGGCGGTGTCAGATGAAGTATAATGTTGACACAGTTCGAGAAAGTGGTTGGTATAATAAAAAAGAATGGTTGGCTGTCCGTGATTATGTAAGACAACGTGATAAGATGACTTGCGTAAGATGTGGCGCATTCGGTGCTAAAAAATACGAAGTAGACCATATTATAGAACTAACTTGGGAAAATCTTGATGATTGGAAAATAGCGCTGAACCCTGATAACCTACAACTCCTTTGTAAGTCTTGCCATAACAAGAAGACAAGCGAGTATAAACGTGGGAAAGGTGTGAGTTTATGGTAGAAAGGGGAAAAATTGAACTTATTCGGAAAAGTGGTATCATTTTCACGTGGAAAGCTAAACAATGATACTCAAAGAGTTACAGCGTGGCAAAACGAAGCGGTAGAATATACAAGTGCCTTTGTGACTAACATTCATAATAAAATCGCTAATGAAATAACAAAAGTAGAATTTAATCATGTTAAATATAAAAAGTCTGATGTTGGTTCTGATACTTTGATTAGTATGGCAGGTTCTGACTTAGACGAGGTTCTAAACTGGAGTTCTAAGGGCGAACACAATAGCATGGAGTTTTGGCAGAAAGTAATTAAAAAGTTGCTATGCACGCGCTATGTTGACCTGTACCCTATATTTGATAGTGAAACAGGAGATCTATTAGACCTACTATTTGCTAACGATAAAAAAGAATATAAACCTGAAGAATTAGTAAGGCTTATCAGTCCTTTTTATATCAATGAGGATACAAGTATTTTAGATAATGCTCTAGCTAGTATTCAAACTAAGCTGGAACAAGGTAAATTGCGTGGCTTGTTGAAAATTAATGCCTTTCTTGATATTGATAATACGCAAGAGTATCGAGAAAAAGCCTTAACAACAATAAAGAACATGCAAGAGGGTTCGAGTTACAATGGTTTGACACCAGTTGATAACAAGACGGAAATTGTAGAACTTAAAAAAGATTATTCCGTTTTAAACAAAGATGAAATTGACCTTATTAAATCGGAACTTTTGACAGGCTACTTTATGAATGAAAATATTTTGCTTGGTACTGCTACGCAAGAACAACAAATTTATTTTTATAACTCTACTATCATTCCTTTACTGATTCAACTTGAAAAGGAACTGACTTATAAACTGATTTCAACAAACCGCAGACGAGTAGTTAAGGATAATTTATATTATGAACGCATAATCGTAGATAACCAGCTATTCAAGTTTGCAACTTTGAAAGAATTAATTGACTTGTATCACGAAAATATCAACGCTCCTATTTTTACACAGAATCAACTTCTTGTTAAAATGGGCGAGCAACCAATCGAGGGCGGAGATATTTATGTCACAAACCTTAACGCAGTTGCTGTTAAAAACCTAAGTGATTTACAAGGCAATAGAAAGGACGTAACAAGCACAGATGAAACTAATAACCAATAGTGCTGAAATTAAAGTAACTGAAAACGAGGACGGTTCTAAGTCGTTCCAAGGCATTGGTTCAGAAGTTGGCGTAGAGAATCGTAACGGTATTATCTTGACCCCTAACTGCATTGAGTTTGCTAGAGAACGATATCCATTGCTATATGAACACGGAGCTGGATCTAGTGAAGTAATTGGGGACGCGAAAGTTTATTATGACTTAGCTTCTAATAAATACCTGACTGACTTTACGCTTTACGACAATGCACCAAACATTAACAAAGCTGTGGAAAATGGAGCGTTTGATTCACTATCAATTGCCTATTACATTACAGATTATGAGTTTAATGAAAATGATGCTCTAGTTGTAAATAAAGCACAGTTTAAAGAGATTTCTCTTGTTTCAGTACCAGCTGACCCTAACGCAAAGTTTATTCAAAATGCATTGGGCGAAGAACTCACAGAAGAACGTAACAAAATTATTGAAAGCCGTAACGCTTTGAAAGAAATTGAGGATATTAAAAAGAAATATGAATAAACCTGATTTAATCGAAAAACAGAACCGCTTGGCAGAACTTAAAGAAAATAACGTATCTTTAAAATCTCAAATTAGTGGCTTTGAAGTAAAAAATGCAATTGAAGACTTGCCAAAAGTACAAGAATTGGAAAAAACACTTTCAGAAAATTCAATTGAAATTATCAAAATTGAGAATGAACTTAACGCACAGGAAGAAAAACCAAAAGGAAAAGATAAAATGACAAACTTTATTGAATCACAAAACGCTGTAACAGAATTTTTTGATGTATTGAAAAAGAACTCTGGAAAATCAGAAATTAAAAACGCTTGGAGCGCAAAACTTGCTGAAAATGGTGTAACTATCACAGATAAAACTTTTGAGCTTCCACGTAAATTGGTTGATTCAATCAACACAGTTTTGTTAAATACTAACCCAGTGTTCAAAGTATTCCGTGTTACAAATGTCGGCGCTTTGCTCGTATCACGCTCATTTGATTCAGCTAATGAAGCAAATCTCCACAAAGACGGACAACAAAAAGTAGAACAGGCTGCAGCTCTCACTATTGATACTCTTGAACCTGTAATGGTTTATAAATTGCAATCACTTGCTGAACGTGTTAAACGACTTCAAATGTCATATTCTGAACTTTACAACTTGATTGTAGCGGAACTTACACAAGCTATTGTTAATAAAATTGTTGACCTTGCGCTTATTGAGGGTGACGGAACAAACGGTTTTAAATCAATTGAAAAAGAAGCAGACGTCAAAAAAATCAAAAAGATTACTACAAAAGCCAAATCAGCTGGCAAAACTCCATTTGCTGACGCTATTGAAGAAGCGGTTGACTTTGTTCGCCCTACTGCTGGACGTCGTTATTTGATTGTTAAAGCAGAAGACCGTAAAGCCTTGTTAGATGAGTTACGTCAAGCAACTGCAAATGCTCACGTTCGTATTAAAAATGATGACGCTGAAATTGCCTCTGAAGTTGGAGTAGATGAAATTATTGTCTATACAGGTTCAAAAGCACTCAAACCTACTGTATTGGTAGACCAAAAGTATCACATTGACATGCAAGACCTTACAAAAGTTGATGCCTTTGAATGGAAAACTAACAGCAACATGATTTTGGTAGAAACACTAACAAGCGGTCATGTTGAAACTTATAACGCTGGTGCAGTAATTACAGTAGCATAAGAATAAAATGGAGGAAGTAAATGATAGATTATATTAAGGTCTATTGTGGTATTCCGATTTTAGTAACAGCTTATGATAGTAAACTTATCTTATTCCGTTCAATAGCTATTAAATTGCTAGAAAAAAATGGTATTAAAGCTGACGAAACAAGCGTATTAGTTAAAGACTTTATTTCTTGTTATTGTCGGCTTAATATTGTTGATGAACCAGCAGAACAATGGCGAAATGCTGAAATGAAACGTTTGGCTTCTTTGCAAGAGTTAATGTATTATGGAGGTATTTAATGATATTCTCACAAGTTACATTACAGGTAGAAACGACTGTTAAGAAGAAGAACGGTGCAGAAGCTAATGTTATAAAGCCTATCGTTTTACCAGCAGTTAAACAGAGAATTAGTCAGACAAGGCTTGATGAGTTTTCTATGATTGGGCTAGGTAAAAACGTAAGATACGAGCTTAACGGAATCGGAGAAATGGAAGACTTGATTTTCAACTATTTCTTGGACGAAAAAGGCGAAACTTTCAAGCGTACAACATGGGAAAGAAACCCTAAGAATAACAAGATGATTTTAGAGGGGGTAGTAAGCAATGGAATTTGATTCTTATATAGATTGGTACAACAATTTGCTTACAATGCCTCTAAATGACGTTATTTTAGGTGTTAAGGACACGATAGAAGACAAGACGGTATATTTATCACTTAGTGACTCAAAGGTCATTAAAATGGATAATACGAGCTTTGTCATGGGTTACTATTATCAAGTTGTTTTATCTGTTAAAGATGTTGACGATGAACTTGTAGAACTAGTCGGAAATGTTTTACAAAACGGTTGGAATATGACGAACTGGTCAGAGAATAGCCATTTGTACAATTATACTGGTACTGTTTATTTGCCTTGTGGTGCAGGTGGTCAAGCATGGCAATGAATTTACTTAATACAGCAAGCATAGCTAAAGAAATGCAAACTAAAGTAACAGAACGCATGGGCGACTGGTTTGAAGCAGAATTTAAAGCTAAAGCGAATAGTGCAAGCCGAAGAACTAGATTAATTAGAAGTCATGGTCACACCTATACTTATGCTAGATACCAAAATACTGGTCAATTATCAAGTAACTTAAAACAAGTTAAAAAAGGCGATAAAATAGTTATTGACGCAGGTACTAGAGCTAATTATACTAGCGGTTATCATGGTATGTACTTTTTAAGAAATAAAAAAGGTATGCAAGACGTTAAAACAACATTGAAAAAAGGCGCTATTTATGCTAATTCAATGAAATTATAAAAGTAGAAAGTGGTTTAATTACATTTGATTGAAATTAACAATAATGGTATTTTTTAATGAGTTTAGATAATTTTAAAAATAGAGCGATTGTATGGGATACGGTCAATAAAGGCTTCCCACAACCAATTCAAATAATGCAAGGCGACGTCAACGCTAGAACATTGTCAATTAAAATACTTGATAATGGAGGCGAAATTGATTTGACTGGCCATTCATTAAAACTTACATATCAATATACTAATAGCAGTAATTCAGGTTTTGTTATGATTCCTCCTGAAAACTTAACTAAGGGAGAGTTTATTTTAGTAATTCCTACCGAAATGACAGAAACTGGAGTTATTGAAGCGAACTTAATACTTCTCAATGAAGATAAAGAGCAGGTTATCGTCAGCAAGAACCTTACGTTTATATCAGATAATTCTACGGTTACAGATTTAGCTCAAGAAGTAAATAATAAGATTGATGATTTTACAAAATTATTATTGGAAAATATGCCACAAGTAATGCGTAGTGAGTTGAATGACTTACATGCTCAAACTGAATCAAACAAGAGCAATATTGAGCTTAAAGCCAATCAAACAGACTTGAACAACTTACAAGCTGATGTCAGCAGGCAAGGGATTGCAATTTCAACAAAAGCTGAACAATCAGATTTATTAATCACAAATCAAAATGTAACAACTGCTCAAGAAACAGCAAAACAAGCTGAAAGTGAAGCCAAAAATGCAATGGCAAAGGCTACCGAAGCACAAGCGAACAGTTTAACACCAACAACTTTAAATGTTGCTTGGGAAGTTGGTAAATATAATGATAATAATGGCGAAACAGTTATTAATGAGTCTATGAATAGAACTGTAAAGTTTGATATTAGCGGTACTGTTGAATTAAATATTAAAAATCCAACTAATTATACACTTTATAAATATTTTTTATATGATAAAAATGGTGCTTTTTTACGCTATGGCGAAGTAAAAAATGGAATGAGTATAAAGCATATTGGCAAAATTGCTTTTCAAACTGCCAAAACTGGTTTTGGAAAAATGGGAGAAGATGTTGCAACGACAAAATCAAATTTTATTTTTACATCATATATTTCAACTACAGACAAAATAGACATTATTGAAGATGAATTAAAATTTCTCAAAGATAGAATGTTAGTTGATATTGACTTGACTGTAACATATGGAAAATATAGTGTTGGTAGTGCTTCAAAAGATATTAACAAGACATACTTTTCAACTCAAAAAATGACATTAAATAAGGGTTCTATTTTAAAATATACTAACTCAAAATATTTAAGATTAGAATTAGTTAAATTTAATAGCAATACTTTGAAATGTGAGAGTGTTACTGTTACAAACGAAAAAAATATAAACGCAAATGGAATATATGCTATTCAAGGGTATGTTAGATTAAAACCTCTTACACAATCTGATATTGACATGATATTAGCAGACATGCAAGTTTTAAATTACACTTCATCCACTAACAACGTACCGAGTAATTTAGATAGTTTTCAAAAAATGGTAAATTATACCCCGTCAGTAAGTAATGACACTGTTACAACAACTACTACTGCGTTTGATTATTACAAATATCCAGTTACACCTATTTGGGGACATGAATATTTAGAGCATTGGTATGAGAAAATTTATGACGGTGTAAATAATATATCAATAGCATTAGACGGAGATAGTATAACTGCTGGTTACGCTCCACTATCATCGGTTCAAGATACTTTTTTTGGCATGAAAGATTATGCACTTAAAAAAATAATGAAGGCAGGGAATTATGATTTAAAAAAATTATCAATACTAAACAATGGTTTTGGTGGTAGAAATACGAATGAATGGGTAGGAAACCCAACTTATGCTTTGCCTTACTATTTACAAAAATACCCTAATGGTTTTTTACAAACATCGATGGAACATAACCCAGACCTTTTAATAATTGGATGGGGAATGAATGACGCTGATAAAAACCATACGAAGTTCGCTGGGTTAACACTAGAACAAAGATTAAACTTATTTAAAACAAATATGGAAGAAGGATTGAAAAGAATAAGAGGAAATACAAGTGTTAATGGTAGACCAGCTTATAATAAAACCGTAAAAGATTTGGCTATTATCATCACTTTGCCAACAGTTGGAACAGTTTATAATACTGGGAGAACCTATGTAGAGTGGTTTCAAAATGTTAGACCTATAATACAAGAATTATGTCGTAAATACGAGTGTGCGTTTGCTGATTTTACAGCGAGAACTTACGCACATAATGATATGTCTATAAAAACATGGTCAGCTTTAAATTCAGATGGCGTTACTTATGGATCGATACACCCTAACAAATACTCAATGGCTCAAATTATGTCACAGTTACAAGATTTAATATATCCTGTTTGCATGTGGAATATTGATATTGATTAATATATATTTAGGATTGCATGGGAAAATATCGGTTCAGCAGTAATTGGTTCAACGACAATATATTATTGGAAACGTACTGCATAAAAAAATAAAAAGGAAAATAAAAAATGAAATTAGATTATAACTCACGTGAGATTTTCTTTGGTAATGAAGCTCTAATCGTAGCTGATATGGCCAAGGGAAGTAACGGAAAACCAGAGTTTACTAACCATAAAATTGTAACTGGTTTAGTATCAGTTGGCGCAATGGAAGACCAAGCGGAGACTAACAGCTATCCAGCTGATGACGTGCCAGACCATGGAGTGAAAAAAGGTGCTACCTTACTTCAAGGCGAAATGGTATTCATTCAAACAGACCAATCGCTTAAAGAAGACATTTTAGGTCAACAAAGAACAGAAAATGGCTTGGGTTGGTCTCCTACTGGTAATTGGAAAACGAAATGTGTTCAATACCTTATTAAAGGGCGTAAGCGTGATAAAGTTACAGGGGAATTTGTTGACGGTTATCGCGTAGTCGTTTATCCAAATTTGAGACCAACAGCAGAAGCAACAAAAGAATCAGAAACAGATTCAGTTGACGGTGTAGACCCTATCCAATGGACTTTGGCAGTACAAGCGACTGAGTCAGATATTTATTTGAATGGCGGTAAAAAAGTCCCTGCTATTGAGTACGAAATTTGGGGAGAACAAGCAAAAGATTTCGTCAAGAAAATGGAAAGTGGTTTATTCATTATGCAACCTGATACAGTTCTAGCTGGTGGAATTACACTCGTAGCTCCTGTTATTCCTAATGTGACTACTGCTACAAAGGGTCATAATGACGGAAGAATCGTAGTGCCTGCCACTTTGAAAGATTCTAATGGTGGAACTGTAAAAGTAACATCAGTGATTAATGACGCAAATGGAAAAGTAGCAACAAACGGACAACTTGCTCCAGGTGCCTATAACGTAAAGTTCTCCGCTGAGGGTTATAAAGATGTTACCGCAGGAGTTTCAGTAACTGACCATTCATAAGACTAAAAATAGATTAAGTAAAGGAATATAAAATAAAATGGCAAAACAATTGAGTACAGCACGTAAATTTAAAATGATTACAGGTAAAGACCTTTTCCAACAACAAAAGGCAATGGATACAGAACTTAAAAAAGAAGACGGAGAAATTACTGACCTAATGGAGTTCGTTCAATATGGTCTATACTTGGCTCTTTTTCAAGATAACATTGTAAAAGCTAAAAGTGACTTCTCTGACTTCCGTTCTAGCTTCGAGTTCGATACTGACGGTAAAGGGCTTAAAGAACTTGTCGAATTATGGCAGAAAGAAATTTAATGAGCTGAAAGGACTGTAAATGATTTTAAAACATGCAATTAGATACTTAGAACTAACTGGTTCAGACTTTATTACAGATTTAAAAGACTTTGCAGACCTACAAAATTCTTTTGTCGCTGGATATATTCCTGATGACTTTACAGAGCAAATGGAGAGCTTTACAGACAAGTTATTGATACTTTGGGTAGATTGTAACGGAGGAATGCAAAACGCCTTAGATGATAAAACAGAGCTTCCTACAACTAACGAGTTAATCAATATCTTCTGTAAAACTGTTTTTATTAAAGAAAAAGAGGAAACGGAAGACGATACAGTCTTCTTTTCTTCTAGTTCATTGATTAAGAAAAAGAAAGATACTGTAAGGGAAAATAAAACTTTAGAACTTTTGACTGTTTTGGGCAATAATGAAATTGATATAACACAGTTCATGGAAATGGAACTAGAACTTGTTTATAAAATAATCGAACTTATTGCAGAGAAAAAGAAAGAGGAAAAAGAAAAAGAGAAAAGGCGTAAAAGAAAGGGTATGTAATGGCAAGTAATGCAACATTTGAGGTCGAGATATACGGTAATACAACGAAATTCGAGAACTCACTTAAAGGCGTTAATACCGCAATGTCAGGGCTTAGAGGAGAAGCTAAAAACTTACGTGAAGCTCTAAAACTTGACCCCACAAATACCGGGAAAATGGCGCAATTGCAGAAGAACTTACAAACGCAGTTGGGCTTATCACGTGACAAAGCAACAAAATTAAAAGAAGAACTTTCTACGGTTGACAAAGGGACGTCAGCAGGTCAAAAGAAATGGCTACAACTTACTAGAGATTTAGGTACAGTAGAAACACAAGCTAATAGGCTAGAGGGCGAAATTAAGCAAGTCGAGGGTGCTATTAGTTCAGGCTCTTGGAACATTGACGCTAAAATGGATACTAAAGGCGTTAATAGCGGAATTGAGGGCATGAAGTCACGCTTTAGCGGTCTTAGAGAGATTGCTGTTGGTGCATTCAGACAAATCGGTGCAAGTGCTGTTAGTGCTGTCGGTAACGGCTTAAAAGACTGGGTATCTAACGCAATGGATACTCAAAAAGCCATGATTTCATTGCAAAATACAATGAAGTTCAAAGGCAATGGAAAAGACTTTGACTATGTAAGCAAATCTATGCAGAATCTTGCTAAAGATACAAATGCAAATACCGAAGATACTTTAAAACTTTCAACAACGTTCATTGGTTTAGGCGATAGCGCTAAAAAAGCGGTCAGTAAAACAGAAGCATTAGTAAAAGCTAACCAAGCATTTGGTGGTACTGGCGAAAACCTTAAAGGTGTAGTTCAGTCTTACGGTCAAATGTCGGCAGCTGGTAAAGTTACGGCTGAAAATATTGGACAATTAACCGATAACAACACAGCTCTTGGTTCTTCTTTAAAAGACACTGTTATGAAAATGAACCCCTCATTACAGCAATACGGTTCTTTTAATGACGCTGTTTCAAAAGGCGCTGTTTCGATGGATATGCTCAACAAGGCTATGGAAAAAATGGCTAAAGGTTCGGGCGGTGGAATCAAAACTATTGGGGACGCGTGGGACAGCTTCAACGAAACAATGTCAATTGCTTTAGTGCCTACTTTGAACGCTTTAACACCTATCATTAGTGGCTTAATAGACCAGATGTCTGACTGGGGCGAAAGTGCTGGTAAAGCTGTAACAAATGTAGTTAAGTATTTCCAAGACTTGTTTCAAAAACTGCAAGAAAATGCAGCCACTTTAGCATTTTTAGAGGCTTGGGATAGCATAAAAAGTGCATTTGGTTCCATAGTTTCTATTATAGGGAATGTCATAAATTCATTTATTGGAATAAATACAGAAACAACAAAAAACGCAACAAGTATAGATAACGTAGCAAAAAGCATAGCTGTATTTGCTGGTAAATTTTCAGAAGTCACGAAAAAAATAGCTGATTTTCTGCAAAAAATTAGTGAAAGTAAAAGCGCAATAGATACTTTAAAAGTAGCTTTAGCTGCTTTGGCTAGTGTATTCGTTGCTTTGAAAGTTATTGATGGAATCATTAAGGCTGTCGAGATATATAATAAGGTTGTTGAAGCTGGTACAATTATACAAGGAGCTTTCAATGCTGTAATGGCTATGAATCCATTCGTGGCTCTTGGCATAGCAATCGCAGCCATTGTTGCTGGTTTAGTTTACTTCTTCACTCAAACCGAAACAGGTAAAAAGGTTTGGGGTAGTTTCGTAGACTTCTTAAAGAGTGCATGGGACGGAATAGTTTCATTCTTTAGCGGTATTGGTCAATGGTTTGCTGATATATGGAACGGAGCAGTTGACGGAGCTAAAGGCATTTGGCAAGGCTTAGTCGATTGGTTCAGTGGAATTGTACAAGGTGTTCAAAATATTTGGAACGGAATAACAACATTCTTTACTACTTTATGGACAACTGTTGTTACTGGTATTCAAACAGCATGGGCAGGAGTTACAGGGTTCTTCACAGGGCTATGGGACGGAATAGTAAATGTTGTTACAACTGTATTTACAACCATTGCTTCTTTAGTGACAGGTGCTTATAACTGGTTTGTTACAACTTTCCAACCTTTAATTAGTTTCTTTCAATCTATATTTGGGTTAGTTGGATCAGTAATTAATTTAGCATTCCAACTTATATTGGCTATTATTCGCGGTGCTTACCAATTAGTTATCGGAGCGTGGAACGGCATATCAGGTTTCTTTGGTGTAATATTTAACGCAGTTAGTTCAATAGTTTCAACAGTATTTAGCGCCATAGGTAGCTTTGCTGGTTCAGCTTGGGATATACTGGTTGGCGTATGGAATGCAGTTTCAGGCTTCTTTGGCGGTATATTTAACGCTGTAAAATCAGTAGTTTCAACAGTATTTAGTGCAATCGGAAGTTTTGCTTCTAGCGCTTGGGGAGTAGTTTCATCAATATGGAATGCAGTTTCAGGCTTCTTTAGTGGCATATTCAATTCTGTTCGCAGTGTCGTTAGCGGAGTGTTTAGCGCTCTTGGTGGCTTTGCTTCAAAAGCTTGGGATGCAATTTCAGGTGTATTTAACGGAGTAGCTGATTTCTTTAAGGGAGCGTTTGACGGTGCTAAAGATATAGTTAGCGGAGTATTCGAGGCTTTTGGTAAATTTGCTTCAAATGCTTGGGATGCAATAACAGGAGTATTTAAGGGCATTGGCGACTTCTTTAGCGGAATATTTGGAGGAGTCAAAGATACAATAGACAGCGTTCTTGGAGGTGTAACAGATACAATTAAAAATATCAAAGGTTCAATTGATTGGGTTGCAAGTAAAGTTGGCGGACTATTCAAAGGTTCTATGGTAGTAGGCTTAACAGATGTCAATTTATCTTCTAGCGGTTACGGTTTAAGCACTAACAGTGTATCAAGCGACAATAGAACATATAACACATTTAACGTGCAAGGCGGTGCTGGTCAAGATGTTTCTAACTTAGCGCGTGCAATCAGACGAGAATTTGAACTAGGGAGGGCTTAATGGTAAGACAGTATAAAATACATACTAACTTAGACGGAACAGACGACAAAGTTTGGGACGTTACAAATGGAAAAGTTAGATTTTACCAGCCCTCTAATTTAGGGTTACAATCAACTAATAACATCTGGCAAAGTAATGGTATTGGAATAATGGGAAAACGCTCAATTACTCAACCACAAATAGAGTTTAAGCTAGAAACGTTTGGAGAAAGTTTAGAAGAAAATTATCAATTAATGAAAGACTTCGTAAACGATATTCTTAGCAAAAAATTCGTTACACTTGAATATCAAACAGAAATTTTTCAGGTGTATGCTGATTTAGCTTTAGCAGATGTCACAAAGACAGAGGGTTACGGTAAGAACGGAACTTTCAGCGAAAAGATAACTTTCGATGTAGTTACAAAGTGGTATACTTACGAAAATTTAACTTTTGACATGATTGAAAATGGTAAAGTTCTTTCTGGTAAGTCTAAAATTTATGGAGGAACCGCACCAGGAGACTATAAGTATATCGAAGGAACCTCTTACACTTATTATGGGGAAAGTGACATAGGCCGTTTAAGCCGTTGGGAAATAAAAGAAAAAATATTTAGTTTTATGGGGGTATTATATCCGAAACTTCCTAAAACACCTGCTGGAGTTAGATTTTTAGACGATGTTGGAAACGAATATACTGCAATTGTGTTTAAGACGGAACAGGTACAAGATTATATTTTAATTAATACAGATGTAAATGACGAATTTTATCAAGGCTGGAAGGGTACAACTGTACTAAACTTATTCCCTGTAATGAACTTTGAGCGATACAGAACTCGTATAATTGAAAAAGGTCAAATGGAGCTAGTTAATTTAAGTAAGGCAGAGCTTAAAATCAAGAGAAAGGCGGACTTTATTTAATGTTAGAAGCTAACGTTTATGATAACTTTAACCCTAACTATTACAATATATCTGATTTCAGAATGCCTAATGGTAAAAAAGAAAAAAGAGGCCTTCCAATACCAAAGGCAAGATGTCAAGTTATTGATTACGAACTGTGGGAAACAGGCTATCTTTACACTTCATCAGCTACATTGACCGTTTCGGTAGAAGTTGGCGATATTGTTCAAGTACTTTTTCCTGAAGTTGTTCCAATTGAAGAAGCTCTAGGTAAGAGGAAAAAACTGAATTTAGATATGGTTTACCTTGTGACCGATGTAGACGAAAGTAATAAAGCTACGTTAAAAAACTACTTTTGGGCAATGATTGAAAGTCTTGACGTTCCAAACGCAATAGCCAAAAAGACAAACTCTGGTATAATTAATTATTTAATTGACCCTAATAAAAATAATTTAATGAGTTATGGTTATTTCTTTGATTCAAGTATCTTTGCTGGAAAGGCTACGATTAATCGTAAAGCGGAAACTTCATCAGCTCATGATGTAGCAAAAAGGATATTTTCCAAGGTTCAATTTCAACCAACTACAACCATTCAACACGCTCCATCTGAAACAGACCCTAGAAACTTGTTATTCATTAACTTTGCTTCAAGAAACTGGAATAGAAAAAGAATCACGACAAGGGTAGATATTAAGCAAAGTGTGACAATGGACACGGAAACAATAGTAGAACGTTCAGCTTATAATTTTGCTGTTGTGTTCGTTAAAAATAAAGCAACAGATGACTACACAGACCCTCCTAAAATGTACACAGCAAAAAATAACGGAGATGTCATTGATTATAGCACTTATCATGGAGACGGAACAGACTTGCCAGATGTAAGGACAACCAAAACATTGTTTTATGATAGAGATGACCACGGAAACCCTCCTGAGTTGTCTACTATTAAGGTTGAAATTTCTCCCTCTACAATCGTCACAAGGTTATTCTTTAATCAAAATGAACTTTTTCCTTTGTATGTTAATGACTTAGTAGATATTTGGTACGAGGGCAAGCTATATTCAGGATATATAGCAGATAGAGTTAAAACAGAGTTCAATGATAGACTTATTTTTGTAGGAAGTGGAGACAAACCGAATGTTATATGAGTATGTAGCTACTTATGGCGACAAATATAGAATAGATAGCTTTAAAGGGCATAGAGAGCTTCGTAAAGACCACTTAGAACTATTGCAAGGTAAAGTGTACTATAATAGTAAAAACACGCTTAGAATCGAGACCACGCTCTTGTATGAAGTCGGACAATTTGTATCAATTGGTGGTTATCCTTATGGCGGTAGAAAATTTAGATTGTTAGAGCTATCAATTACTGATAACCCAGTTTTAGATAAAGCGGAAATAATTTCAAGAAAGGTTAAAAATGACAATTAAAAACTTCACGTTTTTCAGTCCAAATGGTACAGAGTTTCCAGTCGGTTCTAATAATGACGGAAAACTATACATGATGTTGACTGGAATGGGCTATAGAACAATTAGGCGCAAAGATTGGAAAAGTCCATTAAATACAGCCCTTAACGTGCAATATGTTAACACATCAATCGTTGCAGGCGGGAGGTATTTTGAACTATTGAATGAAACTGTTGCCTTAAAAGGTAATGCAGTTAATTATATCCATGCAAATATTGACTTAACGCAAACAGCAAACCCTGTAAGTTTATCAGCAGAAACATCAAATAATAGTAACGGTGTTGATATAAACAACGGTTCTGGCGTTTTGAAAGTTTGTTTTGATGTTGTTACGACTTCAGGAACTGGTGTAACAAGCATTAAGCCAATTCTTCAGGCTAGTACTTTAGATAGTATTTCTGCAAACGATTTATCACTTAAAGATTCAATCAATGCAAATAATTTAT
>NZ_JTLA01000139.1:0-2500 GCF_000799055.1 Ensifer sp. ZNC0028 | reverse complement strand
CCTGAAACCGGATGCCTACAAACAGTTGGAGCCCGCAAGGGTGACAGCGTACCTTTTGTATAATGGGTCAACGACTTAGTGTGACGAGCAAGCTTAAGCCGATAGGTGAAGGCGCAGCGAAAGCGAGTCTGAACAGGGCGTTCAGTTCGTCGCATTAGACCCGAAACCGAGTGATCTAGCCATGAGCAGGTTGAAGGTTGGGTAACACCAACTGGAGGACCGAACCCGCATCTGTTGCAATAGATTGGGATGACTTGTGGTTAGGGGTGAAAGGCCAATCAAACTCGGAAATAGCTGGTTCTCCGCGAAATCTATTTAGGTAGAGCGTCGACCGAATACCCTCGGGGGTAGAGCACTGGATGGGCTATGGGGACTCACCGTCTTACTGATCCTAACCAAACTCCGAATACCGAGGAGTACTAGTCGGCAGACACACGGCGGGTGCTAACGTCCGTCGTGAAAAGGGCAACAACCCTGACCTCCAGCTAAGGTCCCCAAGTCATGGCTAAGTGGGAAAGGATGTGAGGATCCCAAAACAACCAGGATGTTGGCTTAGAAGCAGCCATCATTTAAAGAAAGCGTAACAGCTCACTGGTCTAAATAAGGGTCTTTGCGCCGAAAATGTAACGGGGCTAAAGCCATGCACCGAAGCTGAGGATGTGCAGCAATGCACGTGGTAGCGGAGCGTTCCGTAAGCCTGTGAAGGGATACCCGTGAGGGGTCCTGGAGGTATCGGAAGTGCGAATGTTGACATGAGTAACGATAAAGAGGGTGAGAGACCCTCTCGCCGAAAGACCAAGGGTTCCTGCTTAAAGTTAATCTGAGCAGGGTTAGCCGGCCCCTAAGACGAGGCGGACACGCGTAGTCGATGGGAACCACGTTAATATTCGTGGGCCTGGTGGTAGTGACGGATTGCTTAACTTGTTCAGACTTATTGGATTGTCTGGGCGGGGACGCGGTTCCAGGAAATAGCTCCACCGTATAGACCGTACCCGAAACCGACACAGGTGGTCAGGTAGAGTATACCAAGGCGCTTGAGAGAACTATGCTGAAGGAACTCGGCAAATTGCACGCGTAACTTCGGAAGAAGCGTGACCCCAATGGACGCAAGTCTTTTGGGGTGGCACAGACCAGGGGGTAGCGACTGTTTATCAAAAACACAGGGCTCTGCGAAGTCGCAAGACGACGTATAGGGTCTGACGCCTGCCCGGTGCTGGAAGGTTAAGAGGAGGGGTGCAAGCTCTGAATCGAAGCCCCAGTAAACGGCGGCCGTAACTATAACGGTCCTAAGGTAGCGAAATTCCTTGTCGGGTAAGTTCCGACCTGCACGAATGGCGTAACGACTTCCCCGCTGTCTCCAGCATAGACTCAGTGAAATTGAATTCCCCGTGAAGATGCGGGGTTCCTGCGGTCAGACGGAAAGACCCCGTGCACCTTTACTATAGCTTTACACTGGCATTCGTGTCGGCATGTGTAGGATAGGTGGTAGGCTTTGAAGCAGGGACGCCAGTTCTTGTGGAGCCATCCTTGAAATACCACCCTTATCGTCATGGATGTCTAACCGCGGTCCGTTATCCGGATCCGGGACAGTGTATGGTGGGTAGTTTGACTGGGGCGGTCGCCTCCGAAAGAGTAACGGAGGCGCGCGATGGTGGGCTCAGACCGGTCGGAAATCGGTCGTCGAGTGCAATGGCATAAGCCCGCCTGACTGCGAGACTGACAAGTCGAGCAGAGACGAAAGTCGGTCATAGTGATCCGGTGGTCCCGCGTGGAAGGGCCATCGCTCAACGGATAAAAGGTACGCCGGGGATAACAGGCTGATGACCCCCAAGAGTCCATATCGACGGGGTTGTTTGGCACCTCGATGTCGGCTCATCGCATCCTGGGGCTGGAGCAGGTCCCAAGGGTTTGGCTGTTCGCCAATTAAAGCGGTACGTGAGCTGGGTTCAGAACGTCGTGAGACAGTTCGGTCCCTATCTGCCGTGGGTGTAGGAATATTGACAGGATCTGTCCCTAGTACGAGAGGACCGGGATGGACATATCTCTGGTGGACCTGTTGTCCTGCCAAGGGCATAGCAGGGTAGCTATATATGGAATGGATAACCGCTGAAGGCATCTAAGCGGGAAACCAACCTGAAAACGAGTATTCCCTTGAGAACCGTGGAAGACGACCACGTTGATAGGCTGGGTGTGGAAGTGCGGCAACGCATGAAGCTTACCAGTACTAATCGTTCGATTGGCTTGATCGTTCCCATTGCTCATGCTCATCACATGATGAGCTAAAAGACGTGTTCAAAACAAAACGAGTTGGCTCGACCAACTCACCAGCTTCTCAATCCGGTTTGCGTCCGCTAGACGCAAATCTTGCGCTTTGCCGACCTGGTGGTTCTGGCGGGGTGGCTGCACCCGTTCCCATTCCGAACACGGCCGTGAAACGCCCCAGCGCCGATGGTACTTCGTCTTAAGACGCGGGAGAGTAGGTCGCTGCCAGGTCTGCAAA
>NZ_JTLA01000138.1:0-5906 GCF_000799055.1 Ensifer sp. ZNC0028 | reverse complement strand
CCCTCATCCGCCTGCCGGCACCTTCTCCCCGCAGGCGGGGAGAAGGACATGTGCGGCTCTGCTCGCACGTCAGCAGCAAAGGTTGTTTTATCCGCTTGTTCCGCGATGGCCTACACCAAGCGATGGTGTGTCAGTAGCTCTCGTCCCCTCGCCCCGCCTGCGGGGAGAGGGTTAGGGTGAGGGGCGAATTTCTTGCGGGACGTGGTGGACCCTCAGATCGGTCGCCCCGACAGCAGCCGCGGATCGGTTTCGCCGGCAATGCCGGCCGCCTGGCGGATAAAGAAGCTCTTCAGAGAAGGCATGCGATCGACGAGGCCGAGGCCGAAATCGCGGGCGATCCTGACCGGAGTGATGTCGTTGGAAAACAGCCGGTTGAGCACGTCGGTCGTCACACCCATGCGGAACGTGTCGAAACGCCGCCAGCTCTGGTAGCGCTCGAGCACCGCGAGCGAGCCGATATCGAGCCCGAGACGATCCGCCTCGACGATGGTCTCGGCCAACGCGGCCACATCCTTGAAGCCGAGATTGAGCCCCTGCCCCGAGATCGGGTGGATGCCATGGGCCGCGTCGCCGGCAAGCGCGAAGCGCGGCTTGACGAAATCACGGGCAAGCGTCAGCCCGAGCGGGAATGCCCGCCTGCCGCCGACCACCTTCAGGTGCCCGAGCTTGTGGCCGAAGCGGCGCTCCAGCTCTTCCTCGAACAGGAAATCGTCGCCCTTGACCAGGCGTTCGGCGTCCTCGGTGCGCTCGGTCCAGACGAGCGACGAACGGTTGTTCTTGAGCGGCAGGGTCGCAAACGGCCCGGCCGGCAGGAAATGCTCCTCCGCCGTGCCCTCGTGCGGCCGCTCGTGCTCGACGGTCGTGACGATGCCGGATTGGCCATAATCGAACTCGACGGTCTTGATGCCTGCGGCATCGCGCAGCTTCGAGCGCACGCCGTCGCAGGCGACCAGAAGACGGGCCTGCAGCTCGTCACCACCGGCAAGCGTCACGGCCACCGCATGGTCGCCGCTCTTGAAGCTCTCGACCATGGTCGACTGGCGATTGACGACGCCGAGCGCCTCGCAGGCGCGGCGCAGTGCGCCGACCATCGCCGTGTTCGGCACCATATGGGCGAAGGGACGTCCCTCGCCACCGTCGCCGTCGAAGGTCAGGAACACGGGGCGCACCGGATCGGCCGCCTTCGAATCGGTGATCACCATGCGGCGGATCGGCTCGGCCTCCGGCGCGATCTCATCCCAGACGCCGAGCACGTCGAGCATGCGCTCGGCCGCGGACGCAACGGCGGAAGCGCGCTGGTCCTTTTTCCAGGCATCTTCCGGCGCGCCGTCGATCACCATCACGTCGAGATGCGGCGCCGCCTTCTTCAAGGACACCGCAAGCGAAAGGCCGACATAGCCGCCACCGGCAATCAAGACATCGAGCATCGGCTTTCTCCGTCGCACTTGAGCATCGTTTTATGTCTATATAGATCAATGCCATCGACGTTCCTACCATCGGAGAAAGCCGAAATGTCGCGCCCCACCGAGACCGCCACCCCCATGGATGCGCTGCTGGCCATTCTCGATCTCGAAAAACTCGAGGAAAATCTGTTCCGGGGCTTGAGCCCACAGGTCGGCTGGCAGCGGGTCTTCGGCGGCCAGGTGATCGGCCAGGCGCTGGTTGCCGCCCAGCGCACCGTGGATGCGGACCGCTTCGTCCACTCGCTGCACGCCTATTTCATGCGGCCGGGCGACCCGTCGGTGCCGATCATCTACGAGGTCGACCGCATCCGCGACGGTACGAGCTTCGCCACCCGCCGGGTCGTCGCCATCCAGCATGGCAAGGCGATCTTCTCGATGTCCGCCTCCTTCCAGTACGACGAGGACGGTTTCGACCACCAGATCGACATGCCTGATCTCGCCATGCCCGAGACGCTGCCGGGCGAGCAGGAGCTGAAGGAAAAGTTCCTCGTGCATGCGCCCGAAGCGATCCGGCGCTACTGGGAACGGCCACGGCCGATTGAGATCCGCCCGGCTTCGTTTCACCACTATTTCACCCGCGACGACGGCAAACCGATCCAGGATGTCTGGGTCAAGGCGGTGGGCACCGTTCCGGACGAGCGCCATATCCAGGCGGCGATCCTTGCCTATCTCTCCGACATGACGTTGCTCGACACCTCGCTTTATGCCCACGGCACTTCGGTCTTCGACCGCAACCTGCAGGTCGCAAGCCTCGACCATGCCATGTGGTTCCACCGCCCCTGCAAGATGGACGACTGGCTGCTCTATACCCAGGACAGTCCGAGTGCACATGGTGCCCGCGGGATGACCAGAGGCAGCCTTTTTACGCGTTCCGGCGTGCTGATCGCCTCCGTCGCCCAGGAAGGGCTGATCCGGAAAAAGGCATCTGAATAGGAAATAAGCAGAAGCTTCATTCTGCCTATTTTTTAATCTTCTAAAGTGCCGATTTTTTGATGCGCCGCAGCATTCGTGCTGCGGCTTTCTTTTTTTCTATTTGTTTTCATCCACTTAAGACAGCCGTTCGAATCTGGCACGCCCCTTGAATGTCATGGTTCGGTTGCACGGCGCTTGGGGCGCTCCGCAGCAAGGAGAGACGGCCTCCGCCGGAGGCGAACAAGGATGAAACCAGATGAAAATTGTGATGGCCATTATCAAGCCGTTCAAGCTCGATGAGGTTCGCGAAGCCCTCACTGCTGTCGGCATCCAGGGCCTGACCGTGACCGAAGTCAAAGGCTACGGCCGCCAGAAGGGACATACCGAAATCTACCGCGGCACCGAATATGCTGTGAGCTTCCTGCCGAAACTGAAGGTCGAGATCGCCGTTCCTTCGGAGCTCGTCGACAAGGCCGTTGAAGCGATCGCCGCAGCCGCCAAGACCGGCCAGATCGGCGACGGCAAGATCTTCGTCTACGCCATTGACCATGCCGTGCGCATCCGCACCGGCGAAACCGATTCAGAAGCGTTGTAAATCACGCCGTTCAGGGAGCACTTCTCGATGTCATCCAGCAAACTTACCACCTCTCTTGGACGCCTCGGCGCACTCGGCGCCGCCTTGCTTGCGCCGGCCATCGCCTTCGCACAGGAAGCAGCTCCGGCCGCAGCCGCCGCAGCGCCGGTCCCCGACAAGGCCGATACCGCCTTCATGTTCTTCTCGACGCTTCTCGTCTTCTTCATGCTGATCCCCGGCCTCGCACTCTTCTACGGCGGCCTCGTACGCGCCAAGAACATGCTGTCGGTGCTGATGCAGTGCACCGTGATCGGCGCGGCGATGATGATCGTCTGGGTCGTCTACGGCTACTCCTTCGCCTTCGGCGGCTCGACCAGCCCCTATTTCGGCGGCTTCGCCAAGATGTTCCTTGCCGGCGTCACCGGTGAGAGCACGGCGGCAACCTTCTCGGAAGGCGTCGTCATTCCGGAATACATCTTCATGCTGTTCCAGATGACCTTCGCGGCGCTGACGCCGGCGCTCATCGTCGGCGCGTTTGCCGAGCGCATCAAGTTCTCGGCCGCGGTGCTCTTCTCCATCCTCTGGGCCACCTTCGTCTACTTCCCGATCGCCCACATGGTCTGGGACAGCAACGGCCTGCTCTTCGGCATGGGTGCCCTCGACTTTGCCGGCGGCACCGTCGTTCACATCAATGCCGGCGTTGCGGGCCTGATCGGCGCGATCATGGTCGGCAAGCGCACCGGCTACGGCCGTGACATGATGGCACCGCACTCGATGACGCTGACGCTGGTCGGTGCTGCCATGCTCTGGTTCGGCTGGTTCGGCTTCAACGCCGGCTCCAACCTCGAAGCCTCGGGCGGCGCGGTTCTCGCAACCGTCAACACCTTCCTCGCAACCGCAGCCGCAGTCCTCTCCTGGTCGGTTGTCGAAACCATCACCCGCGGCAAGGCCTCGATGCTGGGTGCAGCCTCAGGCATGATCGCCGGCCTCGTCGCCATCACGCCGGCCGCCGGCATTGCCGGCCCGATGGGCGCGATCGTCATGGGCGTGCTCGTCTCGCCGCTTTGCTACTTCTTCGTCTCGGTCGTGAAAAACAAGTTCCACTATGACGACACCGCAGACGTCTTCGGCGTCCACGGCGTCGGCGGCTTCTTCGGTGCGCTTGCGACCGGCATCTTCGCCTCCTCGTCGCTCGGCGGCATCGGTTATGCCGACGGCGTCACCATGGGTGGCCAGTTCATGACCCAGCTGACCGCGGTTGCCATCACCATCGTCTGGTGCGGCGTCGTCTCGGTCATCCTCTACAAGCTGGTGGACTCGATCGTCGGCCTGCGCGTCTCCGTCGAAGCCGAACGCGAGGGCCTCGACCTCTCGTCGCACGGCGAAGCCGCATACCACAGCTAAGCGGATCGCGGCGCCGGCAGTCCGGCGCCGTCTACAGTCCCGTCGCGATCCGCCCCACGCGGATCGCTCTTGGCCCGGATCGGAAGCTCCGGGCCTTTTTCGTGCCGATCGATCCGGCTGCGACTGCTATTTTAGCGCCAACTACGCATGGTTAATGTCGCATTAACCGTACACCGCTTAGGTTGATTCCATGGCGCGCAATGCGCCGTGAAGATCGAGACGGGCAGCAGGCAACATGAGCAGAAGCAATCCGGCAGCGCTTAACAGCCGTTCCAACCGGTTCGTGCTAACCACCTTCGTTTGGCGACAGATCGCGTCGCTGGCGGGCTTTACGCTGTTCGGCGCATTGGCGCTGGCCGTCGCAGCGCTCTCAACGTGGAATGTCGCCGATCCAAGCTTCTCCTACGCCACCTCACAAGCGCCGACCAACGTGCTTGGTTATACCGGTGCTGCCTTTGCCGACATCTTCATGCAGTTCTTCGGCCTGGCCAGCGTGGTCGCCCTCCTGCCGGCCGTCGCCTGGGCCCTGGTGCTGATCGGCGGCAAACGTTTCGACAAGGTCTTCAAGCGCCTCGGTCTCTGGTTCGTCGGTTCCGTGCTTGCCGGCGCAGCACTCAGCTGCGTTCCCGCCCCCATCACCTGGCCGCTGCCCAACGGCCTCGGCGGCGTCTTCGGCGACATGATCCTGCGTTTCCCGGCGCTCTTTACCGGCGCCTTCCCGACCGGCACGCTTGCGACCATTCTTGCCTGTATCTTCGCCGTCCCCGCCGCCTGGTGCCTGGTCTATAGCGCCGGCCTGATCGGCGTTAGCGACGAGGAGGACGAAGAGGAAATCGCCGAGCCGACGCCGAGCAAGGCGCGCACCGTGCGCGACGAACTGGACGAGGACGACAGCGAAGGCCCCTTCACCCTGCTGATGGGCTCCTTTGCCCATATGCGCTACACCATGCACGCGCGCATGCGCCGCATCTTCGGCATGAGCGGCACCCGCGCCACGCCCAAGCGCCAGTACGACGAGCCCTACGATTTCAACAACGACGAGTTCGGCACGCTGAACGAGCCCGCCCGGCCGAAGCCGATGGCCGCCGGCGACCGCATCGAGCCCTCGCTCGACCGCTCCGAGCGCCGCATCCTCACCCCGCCGCCGATCATGGCCGACGACGAGGATGACGACATGCCCTTCGACATCGACGAGCGCCGCCCCGCCGGCATTCTGCCCGACGACGAAGACTACGATCCGGCCGCCGACTGGGCGCCAAAGGCGGCACCGCCGAAGCAGGGCCTGCCCAAGGGCGGCTCGCGCGTCGTCACGCCTGGTCCCCGCCCGAAGACCGGCCAGCGGATCGAACGCGAAGCCCAGCGCTCCTTCGTCGAAGACAACGACGGCAACTTCACGCTGCCGCCGATGCATTTCCTAGCCGAGCCGAAGAATGTCAGCCGCGACGCCTCGCTCTCGCCCGATGCGCTGGAACAGAACGCCCGCATGCTCGAAGGCGTGCTCGAAGACTTCGGCGTCAAGGGCGAGATCATCCATGTGCGTCCCGGCCCGGTCG
>NZ_JTLA01000137.1:0-14392 GCF_000799055.1 Ensifer sp. ZNC0028 | reverse complement strand
CTGTGGGGCAACCCGTGGAAGTTCGAGTCTTCTCGACCGCACCAAATACCCGGCTTCGGCCGGGTTTTTTGTTTCAAATCCATGTTTAGTTTCCCCGTTCTGGCGCGCCCTGGTCGCCAGCAGCGTGATGCCGTGCGGTATCCGAATCTCGTTCGTCTCGCGCTGAGTAGCCGACAGCTCTCTCTTTCCATGGCCGACAGAAAATGGCTTGGGTCGCCCTTTGGTGCTAGGATTTTCACGGCGCTTCGACGTGAAAGGTGGCACGCCCGCCACGCGTGTCGAAGCCTTGGCTATGCGGGAGGTTTCTTTGTCCGGCGATCTCAAGACTAGTGCCGATGCAATCCTCAATGCCGCGGTTCGTTCCGCCGATGGCGTGCCCGGTGTTGTCGCGATCGCAACGGATCGACAGGGCAATTTTTACGAGGGCGCGGCCGGAGCGCGCTCTTTGGCTGGCGCGACGGATATGACGGCCGACAGCGTCTTTGCGATCTTCTCGATGACGAAGGCGATCACGGCGACGGCCTGCCTGCAATTGGTCGAGGAGGGCAACCTTGATCTCGACGCTCCCGCCAGGCAGTACGCGCCCGAAATCGGCACGCTGCAGGTGATCGAGGGGTTTGATCCCGCGGGGAATCCGAAACTCCGCCCGCCCAAACGAGACATCACCACGCGCATGCTGCTCCTGCACACGGCGGGCTTTGGCTATGACTTTTTCAACGAGACCTACGCCCGGTTGGCACGTCAGCATGGGCAGCCGAGCGTGATCACCGCATCCCACGCATCCATCCGGACGCCTTTGCTCTTCGATCCCGGCGACGACTGGGAATATGGGAGCAGCCTGGACTGGGCCGGCCAAGTCGTTGAGGGCATCACCGGCAAGCGGCTTGGCGCCGTGATGGCGGAGCGCATCCTCGAACCGCTTGGCATGGAGGACACCGGCTTTGTCATGACTCCGTCCATGATCTCCCGTGTGGTCACGCTACATCAAAGGGACGATGCCGGACGTTTGTCGCCGCGGCCTGATTTCAGGCTCCCGCAAGACCCGGAGGTCCAGATGGGCGGACACGGTCTCTATTCGACGGCTGTCGACTACGCCAAATTTATCCGCATGTGGCTCAACGCCGGGATGTCTCCCGGCGGTCGGGTGCTGAAAGCCGAAACCGTCGAGATGGCGGAAAGGAACGGCCTTGGAGAAAAGAAGATCAAGAGGCTCCCGGGGGTGATCAAGAGCCTGTCGCACGACGCGGAATTTTTCCCCGGCATGCCGAAGTCCTGGGGGATAAGCTTCATGATCAACGATGAAGCAGCGCCGACCGGGCGGCCCGCCGGCGCATTGGCCTGGGCGGGGCTTGCAAACCTCTATTACTGGATAGACCGGAAAAACGGTCTCGGCGGCCTGTGGGCAACACAGATACTGCCCTTTGCCGATCCAGCTTCGTTCGGGAGCTATCTCGAATTCGAAACGGCGGTTTACGCGGCTCGAAATTGATAGCGGCGACGGGCGGCAGAGGTCGCTGCGCCCGTGCGCCGCTCATTCGTATCAGTTGTTGCCGGCAGGTCCGCTCTGGTCCATGCGGCGGCGGACGAGCTTGTAGGTGCGGTCGGGCTGGACTTCATAGGTCTCGTAGACCATTTGGCCCTCATACATGAACCGGTTCTGCACCATGGCGCCGGGTGAGGCTTGTGTCTTTCTGTTGGCAGCGTTTTCGCCATAGGTCAGGCTCTGGGGCAGGGGCTCGAGATTTTGCTGGGCACTGTTGCAGCCGGCAAGCACGAGGAGGCCGATGACGGCGAGATAGGTCGGTTTCATGGTTCGGTCCTTGGTGACTATGATTTGATGTTGCGGGCAGGGAACCGGTGCGCTAACCGCGCGCCTGCTCCCTGGTCAGCTTTTCGAACTTCTTGATGGCGCGATCGCGCTTGAGGCGCGACAGCCGTTGTGTCCAGAAGATGCCGTCGAGCTGGTCGATTTCGTGCTGCAGGCAGATGGCCATGAAGCCGTCGGCTTCCTCCTCGATCGTCTCGCCGCGCAGCGTCTGGTAGCGGACGCGAACGGTTTTTGGGCGCTCGACTTCCTCCAGGATGCCCGGCATCGATACGCTGCCTTCGGTGTGGGGTGCCTTCTCGTCGCTGTGCCAAATGATTTCCGGATTGACGAAGATCCTGGCGCCGCTGTCGCGATCGAGCTCGATCACCGTCACGCGCTCCAGGATGCCGATATGCGGCGCCGTGATGCCGACGCCGGGGGCGGCCCGCATCGTGTCGAGAAGGTCCGCGGCCAGCGCTTCGAGTGCCGGGTCGAACCGGGTGATCGTCTCCGCCTTCCGCGTCAGCAGCGGATTGGGAAAGCGGACAATGGGGCGAATGGCCATCAGATCTTCCTTGGCGACGCCAAATGCGTGTTGCGCTGCCGATATCTCGACTGAAGTGCTAGCCGATCGCGCGAGCGATGTCGACTGTGTCGAGATGCGACCGGTTTTTCATGTATTTGCAACAGCTTGAATAAATCTGTTGTTGCGGCGCTGCCGGTGGTATCTGTGCTGTGGACCTCGGCAGGGCTTTGCGCTAGCAGGCTGTAAGGCCCAAATTCCCGTCCGTGGCGGCGGGTGAGGTCCAGGCAACCGTCAGTGGACGCATTCTTTCCGGCTTGCGAGGTGGGCGGCCGGGAAGCAGCAAATCGTTTCGAGGGCGCGCATGAGCAATACTGGCGACGAAGACCGCGGCTCGGAAGACGTCAAGGCCTTTGATGGCTCGGACATTTATGCCGACGACGGTTCTATCCGCTCCGATTTTCTCATGCATGTCGGCGCGGCAATCGCCGATCGCGATACGATCTACCTGCGCCAGCATGTCGCCGGCCTGCACTCGTCGGAAATGGGCGACCTGCTCGAGGCCATCCAGCCCGATCAGCGCCTGGCACTGGTTTCGCTGCTCGGCAAGGAGTTCGACCTTTCGGCACTGACGGAGGTCGATGAGGCAATCCGTCTCGACATCGTCGAACACATGCCGAACGAACAGATCGCCGAGGCCATCGGCGAGATGGATTCGGACGACGCGGTCTACATTCTGGAAGACCTCGACCAGGAAGACCAGGACGAGATCCTGGCGAAGTTGCCGTTTACCGAGCGGGTTCGCCTCCGCCGCTCGCTGGATTATCCCGAAAGCACGGCCGGTCGGCGCATGCAGACCGAGTTCGTGGCGGTGCCGCCGTTCTGGACCGTCGGTCAGACGATCGACTACATGCGCGAAGACGAGGACCTGCCCGAGAGTTTCACGCAGATCTTCGTGATCGACCCGACCTTCAAGCTGCTCGGCGCGATGGACCTTGACCGTATCCTCAGAACGAAGCGGTCGGTTAAGGTCGATGCGATCATGCACGACACCAGCCATGCCATTCCGGCCGAGATGGACCAGGAAGAGGCGGCCCAGCTGTTCGAGCAATACGACCTTCTTTCGGCGGCCGTGGTCGACGACAACGGCCGGCTCGTCGGCGTGCTCACCATCGACGACGTCGTCGACGTCATTCAGGAAGAAGCCGAAGAAGACTTGCTGCGCCTGAGCGGCGTCGGCGACGAAGAACTTTCGGACTCCGTCGGGGAGGCATCGCGCTCGCGCGTGCCGTGGCTGTTCATCAATTCGATGACCGCCTGCATCTCCGCTTCGGTCATCGGCCTCTTCGACGCGACGATCCAGCAGATCGTGGCGCTCGCCATCCTGATGCCGATCGTTGCGGGCATGGGCGGCAATGCCGGATCGCAGACGATGACTGTCACGGTGCGCGCGCTCGCGACCCGGGGTCTCGACATTCACAACGCCCCGCGCATCATCCGGCGTGAAGCCGGCGTCGGGCTGCTCAACGGCATGATCTTCGGCACGCTGATCGGCCTTCTTGCCGGTCTCTGGTTTCAGGACCCGAACATCGGCGGCATCATCGCGACTGCGATGCTGATCAACATGATGGCTGCCGCCCTTGGCGGCATCCTCGTGCCGCTCTGCCTCGATCGCTTCGGCGCCGACCCGGCGGTCTCTTCCGCCGTCTTCGTGACGGCCATTACCGATATCACCGGCTTCTTCAGTTTTCTCGGCATCGCCACCTGGTGGTTCCACGTTACGTAACGCGGCGCGTTGTTTGACTTTTACGTCAAGGTCAACGATAGTGCATGTGCAGGAACACATGGAATGGCAGCGTGAATAAATACTATAGCATCACCGAATTGACGCGGGAATTCGGCATTTCCACCCGAACGCTGCGCTTCTATGAGGACGAGGGCCTCATCCATCCGGAGCGCCGTGGCCGCACGCGCCTGTTCCGGCCGGCTGACCGGCGGCTCATCCAGGAGATCCTGCGCGGACGGCGCATCGGCTTCACCATCGCCGAGATCCGTGAAATCATTCAGGTCTACAAGGACCCGCCTGGCGAACTCGGCCAGCTTCAGCTGCTGATGTCGCGCGTCGAGGAAAAGCGCGAAGAGCTGCGCCAGAAGCGCAAGGACATCGACGATACGCTGACAGAACTCGACAATGTCGAGGAGGCATGCCTGACGCGACTGGCCGAAATCGGCGTCGGCACCTGAAGGTTCGCTGGTTTATCTCTGGATATTTTGAAGGGTAGCGTTCGCGCTGCCCTTTTTGCTGCGCGTACTCCCGCGCTCAGATCCAGCGGCTGGTGTGTCGGCAGTAGCGCTCGAACTCGAAACCGAAGCGCGACAGCAGGTGTCGCTCCTCGTTGCGGATGGCAAGGAGCGTCGTCAGCATGACCGCTGTGATCGCCGTGATGAAGAACCAGGGATTGAGCGTCGCCAGACCAAAGCCGATCATCATCAAGGTGTAGCCGAGATAGATCGGGTTGCGGGTGAAGCGGAACGGCCCGTAGGTGACGAGGCAGGTTGCCGACCGAGAGGGAAGGACGGCGGTGTGGCGGTCGAGCAACGTCTTGACCGCCCAGAGATCGAGCCAGACGGCGACGACCATCAAGATGCCGCCGCTGATCCAGGGAAACCAGCCGTGGCCATGGGCGACGGGAATGGGAAAATGTCGCGCCAGGATGAGCGCCGCAAGAGTGGCGACCCCATAGAGCAGGGCCGGCCATGGGAAGTTCAGCGGCTTGGCACGATAGGCATTCATGTCCTAGTCCCCTGATTGCACGTTCATTGTGCATTGCTGTGCGATTCGCGCAATGCGTTCATCGGTGCTGACGTTGATCTCTCCCCTGTTCAGACTGTCGAACAGGTTCTGTTCCACCAGACGGTCGAGAGTGCAGCCGCAGAAGCTGTCGCACGGCACAGCCGGATTGCCCTGGTTGCAGGCCGCAACGCAATTGCTGCGATAGGCTTCCTTGGGATCCGGCAGTGTCGGCGGAGAGATCAGCGAGAAGAGATAGACCAGTCCGATGAGCACGGGCTGGTGAATGAGGTATATGGCCAGACTGTGACGGCTGCCGAAGACGAGGGCCGTCATCCACAGCCGCCCCTTGCGATCTGTGGAAGGCCGGCTTGCGAGCGCGGACACCAGCCGCGCGTGGAAGAGCTTGGCGGTACCTAGGCCGAGCAGGAACGGCCCGAGCCACGGCAACAGCGGCACGTAGTCGTTGGAGCGCGGCAGCGTTTCCGACAGGCCGACCCACCAGAGCCAGGGGGCATCGAAGATCGGCGATCTCAGATAGAACGGGGCTGCGATGGCGGCGGCGGCTGCAACGAAGGAAACGACGGCAGGAAGCCTGAGGAAGATCAGGCCGACCAGGCTTGCCGCGGCAATCGCATGCAGGATGCCGAAGAAGATGAACGTGTCCGGGAAGGCGAAATACGTGGCAATCGTGATCAGTGCTGCGGCGCCGGCAATCTTGGCGAAACGGCGCAGGAATGCATCGATGCGGATCGTCGGCCATTGCCCGAGCACGAGGCTGTAGCCGGCAAGAAACAGGAAGCTGCTGGCAATCAGCCGCGCAAAGATCTTCCAGCCGCCGGTGCCGGCGGTGCCTGCCGCGACATAGCCGAAGAATTCGAGGTCCCAGACGAAGTGATAGGTCGCCATGGCAAGCAGTGCCGCGCCGCGCGCGACATCGATGAAGGCGAGCCGCCTGCCTGTCGGTTTTGCGGGGGTCTCTGCTGCCGGTGCGGTCACATGGATATCGGACATGGGCATTCGCCATCCTGTTGGCGTGAGGAAGAGTGGCAGGCCTGGCTTGCGCCAGGCACGCGTCCTTGATTGCTGATGGAACGTTGTGGCTGCAAGTCGCCGCCGTTCGGCGCGCCGGGCGCGCGGATCGTCAGGGTGTTGCGTCCTGGAGGAGCGCCGACCGCGCTTCCGAGAAGAACTGTCTGCGGGTCAAGACGAAGATGACGAAGACGGTGAGCGCCACGAACACATAGGGACTGATGAACCAGCCGAGATAGCCGATCGACAGGAAGATCGCCCGGAGACCGGCGTTGAAATGCTTGGCGGCGAGCACGTTCATGCGGATCGCCCGCTCGGCTGCCTTTTCCGCCGCGTGTCGATCCCGCTGCATGTCGGCGGTCATCGGGATGCCGCCCATCAGGATCGAGCAATAGTTGAACAGCCGGTAGGACCAGCCGAACTTGAAGAAGGAGTAGCCGAACAGGCAGGTAAGGCCGCCGACCTTCAGTTCGAAGGCCGTGCGCCCGCCATGGAAGACATAGGGCATGTCGGCAAAGATCATCTGCGCCTGTTCGGTCGCGCCGAGCAGCGCGAAGCAGCCGCCAAGCGCGAAGATGGTGGTCGAGGCGAAGAAGGCGGTGCCGGCCTGCAGGCCCGCGATGATCTGCGTGTCGATCATCTTCAGGTCGCGGTTGAGAGAATTGCGGATCCAGCGGCCGCGATGCTCGTTCATGAGACGGGTGAGACTCACGCGCTTGAAGCCGCGGGTGCCATCGGTCGCCCAGCTGAAACCCGCCCAAAGCAGGATAAACACGACAAGTGCTATGTAATCTTCGAAGGTCATACACGTGTTTTTGGCATGGCTTTTGGAAATTGCAAGGTGGCCGGGGCGGCGCCTGAATCGGCGACGCGTCAACTACTGTGATGAAAATGCGGCGGAATTTCTCTTCGCCTCTGCCGGGGAATTGAGGGGTTTTCACCAGGATCGTGTGGAGGAGCGCCGAAGCGGGACACTTTTCCGCCACATTCCCCCATTGCGCATTTACGCTTTCTTCAATATGCATGGCCCCAGACGCGGGCGCCTACTGTGCTGCCCGCGGCCGTTGAGAGTTTTTCGGAGACATCATGGACAATACAATTCAGAAGTCTTGCTGGGGCGTGACTGCTCGCGCCGTAGCTGGTTTCGCTGGCGTTCTTGTTCTTGCTTATCTTTTCGGCGGCCTTTGATATCTAGTTTCTAGACAAGTCCACTGATTGACGGCGCGGCTTCCCAAGAGCCGCGCCGTTTTTGATTCCGGGTACGGCTCGCCGGAATATACGCGGGCGACGATGTCGCATGGATGCGATCGAATGTCGGTTGACCGCCTGAGCGCCGGCCATGGGATCGCTTAGGCTTCGTTCCTATATCTGCTGGTGAATGTCCTTAAATCGGCACCGATCTGAGGATAAAATCGTTCAGTGAATATGAGGATACGGCGCCGGTTCGCATGGACCATGAAGCGTGGTATCGAGGCAATCGTGAATGCGGCGGCGGGCGATCGTGCCCGTGCGTCGCGGGTCAGTCTCCGGGGCAGGCAGCTTATGTTTCTTTCCGTCTTCGACGTGTTCAAGATTGGTATCGGGCCTTCGAGCTCGCATACGATGGGGCCGATGTCGGCCGCCAATCGCTTTCTCGATCTCATCCTTTCCGATGATTGGCCGCGTCCGTCCCACGCCACCGTCGCCGCCATCAAGGTGAGCCTGCATGGTTCGCTCGCCCATACCGGCATCGGCCATGGAACGGGCAGGGCGGTGATCCTCGGCCTCGTCGGCGAACGCCCGGATCTCGTCGATCCGGACCGCATGGATGCCCTGATCGACGAAGTCGAACGCACGGGCCGCATTACGCCGCCGGGCCATCCGTCCTACGAGTTCCAGCCGAAGACCGATCTGATCTTCGACAAGAAGGTGCCGCTGCCCGGCCATGCCAACGGCATGTCGTTTTCCGCCTTCGACCGTGACGGCCGGCTGCTGTTGAAGCGGATCTATTATTCGATCGGCGGCGGCTTCGTCGTGACCGACACGGAACTGGAGGCCATGCGCGCCTCGAAGAACAAGGCGACGGGCGTCAAGGTGCCGTTTCCGTTCTCGTCGGCACAGCAAATGCTGGATATGTCTGCGCGCTCCGGCCTGACGATCGCGCAGATGAAGCGGGCGAACGAAGAGGCGACGATGTCGCCGGACGAACTGAACGCCGGGCTCGACCGCATCTGGGGCGCGATGAGCAACTGCATCGACAGGGGCTTGAGCCAGGACGGCATCATGCCCGGCGGCCTGAAGGTTCGCCGCCGCGCCCGCTCGATCCACGACAAGCTGCAGGAAGAGTGGCGTTCCAACAAGGCCAATCCGCTGCTCGCCAACGACTGGCTGAGCGTTTACGCGATGGCGGTCAACGAGGAGAACGCTGCCGGCGGCCGCGTCGTCACCTCGCCGACCAACGGTGCCGCTGGCGTGGTGCCGGCGACGATCCGCTATTACATGCATTTCCATGACGATGCCGACCAGGAAGGCATTCGCGACTATCTGCTGACGGCTGCCGCGATCGGCGGCATCATCAAGCATAATGCCTCGATTTCCGGCGCCGAGGTCGGCTGTCAGGGCGAGGTGGGCTCGGCGTCGGCGATGGCGGCGGCCGGCCTTGCCGCCGTTATGGGCGGGACGCCGGAGCAGATCGAAAATGCCGCCGAGATCGCGCTCGAGCATCACCTCGGCATGACCTGCGATCCCGTGGCGGGCCTCGTGCAGGTGCCCTGCATCGAGCGCAATGCGCTTGGCGCGGTGAAGGCGGTAACCGCCGCCTCCCTGGCGCTCAAGGGTGACGGCAAGCATTTCGTGCCGCTCGACGCCTGCATCGAGACGATGCGGCAGACGGGCGTCGACATGAACGAGAAGTACAAGGAGACCTCGACCGGCGGTCTAGCGGTCAACGTCGTCGAGTGTTGAGGCCTGCAAGCTTGCAGGGCTCGTGAAGCCCGAACGTCGGTGTATCGACCGGGCGTGTTGCGGTGATTGTGGATGAACGACGTCTGGCCGCTTGACCGCAACGGCCGGACGGGTGTTCAAAAAAGCCATGTCTCTACATCTCATAAAGCTCTGTGTCGGAGCGGAATCGATCGAGGATCTGCGCGAATGGGTTTCGCGCAAGGCGATGGCCGCCATGGCCGCTGGCCTGGAGCCGCACTCGTTCCACACGACGCGCATGGTGCCCAAGCGCGTAGAGGAGCTGCTGGAAGGCGGCTCGCTCTACTGGGTAATCAAGGGCAGCGTGCAGGCGCGCCAGTCGCTCATCGGCATCGAGACCTTTACGGACGGTGAAGGCATCGGCCGCTGTAATCTGCTGCTGGGTCCGGAAGTGGTCGAGACGGAACTGCAGCCGCGCCGTGCGTTCCAGGGTTGGCGTTACCTGACCGACAAGGACGCCCCGCGCGACCTGGCGTCGCTCTCGGGCGGCGGTTCCGAGATGCCGCTCGAATTGCGGCGCGAACTGGCGGAACTCGGACTTCTCTAGAATTCCTGTGCCGCGGGTATTTTGCTGAGCGCTTTGCGATCGTTCGGCAACCAGCGTGTTCCTTGAAAGCATCGCCCGCTTTCGCACTTTACCGTGCGCGAAACGACTCCACCGAGGCCGCACCATCATCCAGCCAGAAAGCAAAAAGGCGGCCGAAGCCGCCTTTCGAACTGTGGATGTTCAGGTGATCCGCATCTTCAGCGGATGGCGCCGGTTCGGCGCCGTCACGTGAAGGTGGATACCGGCGCGTGGCTGCGTCGAACGCCAGGCACGCGCCCCGTGCGTCAAGAGCATGCCGACGAGATCGCGTGTCTTGGCCTTCGATCGATTGAGGCCGAGATCGGCGATGCGCATGGCCGCCTCGTGCAGGGGGTGCAGATTGATGCGCGACGGTTTAGCCCGTCGCCCCGGCAGCGGGGTGACACCCGGAACGTTCTCGTTCATTGCCATGTTTAACCTCGTTACGCTGTACAAATCCGAGGAAGGCGGCCGAAAAACAAACACATCCGGCCGCCAAATTTCGTCGTTACTGCTGGCTGGCCCAGCAGGAGATGCCTTTCTTCTTCAAGGCCTTGCAGGCGTTGACTGCGGAATTCTGGTCGTCGAAGCCGCCGAAGCGGGCGCGGTATACCTGGCCGAAGGCAACGGTGAACGGCTGGGCGTTGCGAAGTGCCTTGCCGCCCTTGTCCTTGGCGTTGCCGAGCAGCGTCATGGCCTGGTCCTTGTCCGGCGTGGCACCGATCTGGATCACCCAGCCCTGCGGCTGCGCCGGCATCGGCTCGGCCTTTGCGACTTCGGCGGGCTCTGCCTTGGCGGCAGCGTCTGCCTTCTTCGGCACGGAATGGGTGATCTGCGTGTCGACCATGGCTGCGGTTGCAGGCTGGCGAAGCTTCAGGCTCTGTGCGTCGAGCGTGTTGGGAACGATCTTCGGGGAAAGGACAGGGTTGTCGGATGCGCGCTTGTTGCCGGCATAGGCCATCTGCACGCTGCTGGCGCTTTCACCATTGTAGCGGAAGTCCGGAACGGGACCGGTGTTGGGCAGGTCGTGGCCCGTGGCGACGGCCGCGACGACCGGCGTCTCGGCAACGGGCGCTGCGGCTGCAACCTGGGTCTCTTCTGCCGGAACCGGAGTCGGCTTCGTCTCGGCAATCAGGTTGCCGTTGCCGCGACGCGACGCGTCCGGCATGTACTTCGCGACCAGGCGGCGCATCTGCGCATCGCGGCTCGCGCCCGAGGTGCCGCCCATGACGACGGCGACGATGCTGCGACCGTCAATCTGGGCCGAGGTCACGAGATTGAAGCCGGAGGCGCGGGTGTAGCCGGTCTTGATGCCGTCGACGCCGCGCACATTGCCGAGCAGGCGGTTGTGGTTGCCGATGGTCTGCTTGCCGAAGCGGAAGCTGCGCGTGGAGAAGTAGTCGTAATACTGCGGGAAATGCTGGCGAAGCGCGAGACCGAGGCGGGCCTGGTCGCGAGCGGTCGTGCGCTGTTCCGGATTGGGCAGGCCGTTGGCGTTGCGGTAGGTCGTGCGCGTCATGCCGAGCGCGCGCGCCTTGTTCGTCATCATGCGGGCGAAGCGCTGCTCGGAGCCGCCGAGATACTCGCCAAGTGCCGTGGAGGCGTCGTTGGCCGACCGGGTGACGAGCGAAAGGATCGCCTGTTCGACGGTGATCGACTGGCCGGCGCGCACGCCGAGCTTCGACGGCGGTTCCGCGGACGCGTTCTTCGAGAAGGGAATCTGCGTGGACTTGCTGATCCGGCCGGCTTCGAGTGCCTCGAAGGTGAGGTAGAGCGTCATCATCTTGGTGAGAGACGCCGGATAGCGCAGTTCGTCGGCATCCTCGCCATAGAGGATCTTGCCGGTCTTGGCATCGACGACGATGCCCGAATATTTGGGATTGGCGTAGGTCGACGCTGCAAAGCCGGGCAACACAAAGGCGACCGAGGCAATGGTGCCTGCCAGGACGACCCGCTTTACCATCTTTGAAAGAGCGCCGAACGGGCGCTTCGCGAGATCAAAAAAACCGGTTTGGGACACTACGCTGCTCTTTATTCTCATGTCATGGGGTTGTCCGGACGCCGCCTCCGGGAACGACCGTTCTCGAGACAGTATCGGCATAGCGTTACCAATCGGTTTATGATGAATGATTGGTTTCCGGAATCGGACGCATTCGTACAAAGACAATTCCGGTGTAGCGCAATGGCGCGGCGACAGGCTCGACCACATCAGTTGGACGAAATCAGGGCACGATTCGGCTTTTGATGAAAGCCGTTATCGCGTCGTCGATCTCCTTCCACCGTGGCAGCAGTTTATTGGCGAAGCGGTAGAGCACGACGAGGTCCTTGCCGGCATGAATGTCGCGCTGGCAGTCGGCGCTCGTCGATATGGTTTGCGCGTCGGATTTCAGGCAGCGCACCACGTAGGGCGCCTGGTCTGTCCGCTCCGCAGTATAGAAGACTTCGCCCGCATAGCTGGAGGCAACTTTGGTCGCGTGCAACTGTAGTCCGTTCGGCCCGGGGGACGGAGCGCCGTCGAAGACTTGCGTGTAGATTGGCTCCAGCCGGCCCGACATGTCGCGGGACATGGTGCTTTGCGAAATCTGCAGGAAGATCAGATTTTCAGGTGCGTCGACGTCGTTGAAGAGGTCGCGGTTTTCGTCGCTGTAACCTTCGAGGCCCGGCCATGTCAGGTAGACGTCGACACGCCCGACGATCGAAGTGGCACGTTGCGCCTCGAAGCGGATCATATTCGCCGGCAGCCGCAGGTGATCCTGTCCGATGAAGATATCGTAGGTCTCGCGGCTCGCAGTGTGGCCGGCGAGAGCAAGGTTTTCGCCGAACCATCGTCCCGCGAAGGCGATTGCCGCCGTCAGTCCGGCAAGTATAACGACGATCGCCGTCACCCGATAGACGAAACGGGTGGATAGAAGTGGCCGGAGTTCCGGTTCGTCTATCCCGTTTGGAGAGTTGCTCATCGTGGCCGTCCCGTCGCGTTGGCCGCGCCCAAGTCGAGTGTCGACCCCTTGGCTCGTGGCAGGCCGAACTGTGGCGGAGGCCGCTTGCCCGACGCTGGTCGAAGACGGTTAACTTTCGATGAATGCCCAATGCCTGCAGTTACCCGGGGAGGTGAGGCTGCATAAAAAAAACGGCCGGTTCCGAGGGACACGGAACCGGCCGAGGCTCGGTCTGGACGGGGAAAGTGACTGACCGAGGCCCGTTGGGAGGCGTCCGCCGGGTGGCGGTCTGCCTGTGTTTCGGATCTTACTGTGTGCGAACGCTGCCGACGGCGACGGTGCGGCCGTCCTGAAGCTTGACCCAGCGGCCGGAATGTTCGGTCGATTGGCGCTTGAGGTAGGTGTATTCGGTATCCGACCACAGCAGAACCTTGTTGCGCATGTTGTCGAGGATGAAGTCACCGCGGTCGGTGCGAACGGTAAGGACGGCATGGCCGTCGCCATTCGGCTGCAGCACGACGGTGATCAAGAGGTCGGATGCGGAGAAGCCGCTTTCGATCAGCTTGCGGCGCTTCAGGAGGACGTAGTCTTCACAATCGCCGACGGTTTCCGGATAGGACCACTTCTCTTCGACGCCATGGATTTCCATGTCGGTCATCGGGGTGATCGCCTGGTTGACGTCGTAGTTGATCTCGAGAATTTTCTGCCAGCCTTCGCGGGTCAGCACCATCGGGCCGCGATCCTTGCCGTTGGAGGTGCACTCCGACGCATAGATCTTGCAGAACTCGTAGTGGCCGATCGGCGGGTTGGTGGAGCCGGTCACGACCATGTTGGCCGTAAGAGCCTGGGCCGTGCCGAAAAGGCCGCCGGTGAAAAGGACCGCAATCGCGATCAGCTTGGTGATTGTCTTGAGCATGATTGTCTCCCCGTTATGGTTCGACAATGGCACGGACGTTTTTATCGCTCGCGAACTTGCGAGCTAAAAACAAGTACAAATGAAAGTCGTATAAGAATAAAACAAGAATAGAATTTTATTTGTATTTGAATCGAATTTGAATCAAATTTTATCTATTTCAGCTTCCTTCGCAGATGGAGATGTAATTTGTTAAGTAATCAACCATCTGTATTTACTTGGTTTTATGAGGGGAAGGCCGTCGGGTTTTGCAAAAGTCGCGGTGCGGGCGCGGCGGGAAACGCGGATTTTCCGTGTCAGCCCACGGCTCTTCCGGAGACTTTTGACTTGAAATATGCGTTTTCGCTGGAATTCTGCCGGAAAAAATATTTGCAGACGGCGAATGCGTTTGCGTGTTGCGCGCACCTGTCTCGAAATGATCCAGGCGCAGGCGCGGCGTGTCGCTGCCTGCGAAAACCGCTCCGGTTGTCGCCGCTCATCCTGTGCGTTCGGGCTACGCGGCCGTAGGGCTAAGTGAGTGCGCTTCTGGCACGTTCGCTCGGGCGCGGTCGGGCGGAGCGCGTTGATGCAGGAGCGGGGGCGTTGCCGCACAAGAGAAGCACGAACACGGCTTCAGGTCGGGTGCATGGATGGCGGGACGGTCGGGCTGTGAGTCTTGCCGGATGCGGGGCGATCGGTCGCCGAACGGCGCAGGGCCGTTAGAGGAATTCGGTCAGCGCTTCACGGGACTGAATACCCGAGAACTCGATGGCGCAGCCTTCCTGGAAGTGGCGGACGATCCGGCCCTTCATGTTGCCGAGCAGAATGGCGGTGCCGATCGGCGGGCGGTTCTCGATGTCGACGGCGGCACCCGACAGCGAAAGG